>JAUIEH010000251.1 GCA_030428405.1 Alphaproteobacteria bacterium | reverse complement strand
GGCGCACGGTCGCCGCGATGTGCGCATCGCCATATTGCGCCGAAACGAAGAGCCCGTAGGCTTCTTACCGTTCCATAAGCGGCCTGGAGGGTTCGGCCGCGCGATCGGCGCGCCCTATTGCGACCTTCAGTCCGTAGTCGCGGCGCCCGGCATGGCGCCCGATATGAACGACATCATGCGCGCGGCCGGCCTGCGCGCCATGCGCTTCCATGCGCTTGCGCATCCTGACGCCGACGCTGCATGCAGCGGTCTGGAACGCGCCGATTACAATCTTATCCGCTTGGACGGCGGCGCAGAGGAGTATCTCGAGCAGCGGCGCAGCGAGCATGCGCGCGCATTCAAGAATTTCCGCCGCCTAACCCGCGTCGCCGAACGCGAACGCGGCGCCGTCGAGTTTATCGGGCCCGACCGCGATCCCGCGCATCTGGAGCTCTTGCTGTCGTGGAAGCGCGCGCAGTTCAAAGCGTCGGGCTATCTCGATCTGTTCGCGAATGAGCGCCACCTCTCCTTCATGCGCAATGCATTCGAGTCGCACGAGCCCGGATGTGAGGGGCTTCTCCTTATGCTGACCATTGGCGGGGAGCCTGTCGCGGGCCATTTCGGCGTGCGCAGCGAAACCGGATACCACCCCTGGATCTCGGCCTATCATCCCGACTATCAGGCCTACTCGCCCGGGAACCTCTTCATGGTGCGCGCGATCGAAGCGATGCCCGAGCTGGGTCTGCGCGAATATCATCTCGGCGTGACGCATGATCACTATAAGAAGAACTATGTGGGCGCGCCGCTGAGCGTCGGATACGGCGTCGTACGCGCGCAACGCCAGACCTTGTCGAGCGCCGCAAGCGCCGCGTGGACCACGCTCGAGAACCTGCCATGGCGGGCCGCGGCCGACGCCGCGCAACGTTTCCACCGTCGTCTCGACCATATCGCGGAGGCCGAGTTGGGCTCTGTGCAGCGCATCTCGGCGGTCATCGACGCCTTGCGCACCCAGACCCTGCGCCGCTTCTCAAGCGAGGTCGGACATGGCTGACGCGGCGCCTCAGGCGAGCATCGTCATTCCAACCTATAAACGCCCGGACCGGCTGACCGCCGCCGCGGCCAGCGCGATCGCACAATCCGTCGACGAAGGGTTCGCCTTTGAAGTGGTCGTCGTCGACAATGACGCTGCGGGCTCTGCGCGCGAGACGGTCGAGGCGCTGAGCGCACGATCGTCCGTCCCCTTGCGCTATGTGCTTGAGCCGCAGTCTGGCGTGGCGCATGCGCGCAATGCCGGGCTGCGCGCGACCACGACGCCGCTGATCGCTTTTCTCGACGACGACGAAACCGCGACGCCGCACTGGCTGAGCGAGCTGGTTCGGGTTCAGGCAGAGACGCAAGCCGACGCGGTATTCGGTCCCGTACGGACGGAGCTGCCTTTCGACCCACCCGCCCATCGCGCCCATTTCGAAGCGTTCTTCGCCCGCCTGCCAGACCACGCCGAGGGCGTCATCGACGGCTATTATGGGTGCGGCTGCAGCCTGCTGCGCCGGGCGTCGCTCGAAACGCCCGAGCCATTCTCACCGGTGCGCAACGAAACCGGCGGCGAGGACGATCTCCTCTTTCAGCAGATGGCGGCGGCGGGCAAGCGCTTCGCCTGGGCGCCGGGCGCGCTCGTCAATGAAACGCCGATCGCCTCGCGGGTCAGCCTCGACTACACGCTGCGGCGCGGTTTCGCTTATGGCCAGGGACCGAGCGCGAAATGCGCCGCCGAAACGCCGCCGAACATTCCCGGCGTTGCGTTCTGGATGGCCGTCGGCGTCGCGCAGTTCTCTCTTTACGGACTGATCGCGCTTGGCGCCTGGGCTGCGCGACGGCCCTTGCGCGCTCACTGGTATGACCGCACGGCGCGCGGCCTGGGCAAGCTATTGTGGTGGGGGCCGTTCAAGATCAATTTTTACCACGACGCGCCCAAAGCAGCGTCTACGGAAGGGTGAGCGCCATGAGCGACGCCGCCACGGGCGAAAACGCCATCGCGCCACTCGCCAAAGAAGACGCGCGCGCTTTCGGTCGCAGCTTCGTTGAAGGCCGACACGCCCTCCACGAGACCGTAGATTGGAGCGACGCAGCGCTTGCACGCATTCTCGACGACTATCCGCGCGAGCGCCTGGAAGTCTTCACGATGGGCGAAGACCCCGTCGACTGGCGCAGTTGGCGGCGCGGCGAGGCGGGCGCTTTGTCCGGGGCGCGCCTTGTCGAGCTCGTCCATGAGCAGCGCATCTGGCTCAATCTGCGCGCGGCCAACACGCATCTGCCCGAGTTCGCCGACATGACCGATGCGATTTTCAGCGGTCTGCGCGCGCGCGGCGCGACGGCGCGATCGTTCAAACGCGATCTGGGCGTTCTGATCTCAGCGCCGCGCGCGCAGGTTTTCTATCATCTCGACGTTGCGATGGTGGCGCTGTTTCATATGCGCGGGCGCAAGCGCTTCTATCTTTATGACGTGGCGGAACCGTTCGTAACGGCGGACGTCATTGAGCAGGTCGTCCTGCGCGAAACGGCGGAACAATTCGCCTACGATCCGTGCTTCGATGCACAAGCCCGCGTGCTCGACCTGGCGCCCGGAGACTGGACGTCGTGGCCGCAAAACGCGCCTCACCGGATCGTCAATGGCGACGATCTCAACGTGTCATTGTCAATCGAATATCTGACGCCGCGCGCGCTGGTCCGTGCGAGCGAAATCTACGCAAACGGCGTTCTGCGCCGACGGTTCGGGCTGAAACCGGGCCTGAGCCGCAGTCTCAGCCCCGTCTCTTTCGCCAAAGCTGGTTTCGCGCGGGCGTGGAAACTCACGCACCCCGAAGCGCTGAAACCGCCGCTGCCGGCGACGTTCGAGCTCGACGGCGGCGTCGAGCCGCTTTAACGCACACCGCTTCAACGCCTTGCGGGCGTTCGCGGGGCTCTCTAATTCTGATGCGACATGCAGGATGAACGCCCTGATCAGCCGCTGACCCTCAGCGACCTCGATGTGCGCGCGCGCGATATTTTTCGCGCCATCGTGGAAAGCTATCTCGATACCGGCGAGCCGGTGGGCTCACGCACGCTCTCACAACGTCAGGACCTCAACCTGTCGCCGGCCTCAATCCGCAACACAATGCAGGACCTCGCCGGCGCCGGATTGCTGACGGCGCCGCATTCGAGCGCCGGACGGATGCCGACTCACGCGGGCCTGCGCATGTTCGTCGACGGCCTGCTCGAGATCGGCGACGTCTCCGCAGAGGAGCGCGGCGCCATTGAAGCGCAACTTTCAGGCAGCGCGGCGAGCGTCGACGATGCACTGGAGCGCGCCTCTCAACTCCTGTCCGGTCTTGCAGGCGGCGCTGGCTTGGTCGTGACCCCGACCAGCGACGCCGGACTGCGTCATGTCGAGTTTGTCTCGCTCAGCAGCCAGGAGGCGCTGGCCGTCCTGGTGTTTGATTCAGGCGCCGTGGAGAACCGGCTAATGCGCCTGCCGCCGGGCGTCACCCCGTCCGCGCTGGCGGAGGCCGGAAACTATCTCTCAGCGCGATTGAAAGGCCGCTCGCTCGCCGAAGCGCGTTCCATCATTTCGCAGGAAATCGCGGAAGGACGCGCAGCGCTCGATGAAACCGCAGCGCGTTTGATCGAGGGCGGACTGGCGGATTGGACCCGCGACGCCCATGTGTCCAGCCACAGGGCGCTGATCGTACGCGGCCGCTCCAATCTCTTGAACGGGTTGGCGGCCGAGGATCTCGAGCGCGTCCGTTTGTTGTTTGAGGATTTGGAACGCAAGGAAGGCCTGATCACGCTGTTGGACGAGGCCAAGCGCGCGGAAGCGGTGAAGATCTTCATCGGCGCCGAGAATCCGCTATTCAGCTTGTCTGGTTCGAGCGTGATCGCGGCGCCTTACAAGGACCGCCAGCAGCGCATTGTCGGCGCGCTGGGCGTCATCGGTCCGACGCGGCTAAATTACGCCCGCGTCATTCCGCTGGTTGACTATACCGCCCGCGTCGTTGGACGCCTGTTGGACGGATCGGATGCGGGCGATCGTAAACGGGGAGATGGATGAGCGACGAACGTGATGAAAGCGCCGCCGCCGCCGAGGAACGTCCGGAGGCGACCGCGTCTTCCGACGACGCGAATGCTGCGGATGCGGCGCGCGTGAACGATCCGGGCGATGCGCCCGCGGGAAATGCAGACCAGGCCGACGAGGCCGCGCAGGCTGCAGGCGATGCATCCGCTCTGCATGAAGAGCTCGCGGAAACGCGCGACAAGCTCGTGCGCGCCGTCGCAGAAGCTGAAAACATCCGCAAGCGCGCGGAGAAAGAAGTCGCCGACATGCGCGTCTTCGCGCTGACCAATTTCTCGCGCGACCTCTTGTCCGTGTCTGACAATCTCTCGCGCGCCCTCGCCCACATCACGCCGGAAATGCGCAATGCGATGGCTGACGTCGCCAAAACGCTGGTCGACGGCATCGAGATGACCCAGCGCGAACTGCATGCGGCGTTCAACCGAAACGGCGTCACCGCGATCGAGGTCAATCAGGGCGACCGGCTCGATCCGAACCGGCACCAGGCGGCGACGACCATCCCGTCGGATCAGCCCGCCAATTCGGTGGTCAGCGTGATCCAGTCGGGCTGGATGATCGGCGAGCGCATCCTGCGGCCCGCCATGGTCGCGGTGTCCTCGGGCGTCCAGCCGCCTGCGGCCTCAGGTGATGCGGGAGGCGCAGCAGCGCCGGCCGGCGATGAGACGGCGCCGGGCGCAAATGACGGCGCCGGCGCCGGCGGCACGCTCGACACCAAGGTTTGAGACTTGGGGCGGCTTGTCGCACGAATGTCGGACGCCGGCCCCAATGTGAGC
>JAUIEH010000002.1 GCA_030428405.1 Alphaproteobacteria bacterium | reverse complement strand
CGGAGCTTGGAGTTGAAGCTCTCGCAGTAGCCGTTTTCCCATGGTGATCCGGGCTCGATATAGAGCGTCTTCACGCCCAGCCCGCCGAGCCAGTTCCTCAGTGCGATGGCGATGAATTCTGGTCCGTTATCGGAGCGAATGTGCTCGGGCGAGCCGTGTTCGAGGAAGAGATCGGCGAGTGTTTCAAGCACGCGCTGCGCATTGAGCTTGCGGTCAACGCGGATCGCCAGAGCCTCGCGTGTAAACTCGTCGATCACGCACAGCATGCGATAGGCCTTGCCGTCGTGGGTGCGGTCCTGGACAAAGTCGTAAGACCAAACGTGGTTCGGGCGCAGCGGCCGCAGCCGCACGCACGAGCCGTCCGCGAGCCATAGCCGGCCGCGCTTGGGTTGCTTCATTGGAACTTTCAGCCCTTCACGCCGCCATATGCGATAGACCCGCTTGACGTTCACGGACCACCCCTCAGAGCGAAGCAGCGCCGTGATCCGACGATAGCCGTAGCGGCCATACTGCTCGGCCAGGCGGATGATCGCCGCCGTCAGCGCGCCTTCGTCCGTTCGACCCTGCGGCTCGGTGCGCTGGGTCGATCGGTGCTGGCCGATCACGCGGCAGGCGCGGCGCTCGGAACGCCATGCTCGCTCACCACGTGGTCGACGCACGCACGACGACGCGAAGGGCTTAGAAGTTTCCCTTCGCCGCCTCTTCGAGGATCAGCTTGTCGAGCATTAGGTCGGAGACCGCTTTGCGCAGTCGCTGGTTCTCTCGCTCCAGCTCCTTGAAGCGTTTGGCTTGGTCGACCTTCAGGCCGCCATACTCGCGTCGCCAGCGGTAGTAGGTCTGCTCCGTGATCGCCACGGCGCGCACCGCGACCGGCGTCGTCTCTCCTCGGGCAAGCCGCACCTCAATCTCACGCAGCTTGGCGATAATCTCCTCGGGCGAATGTCTCTTCCGGCCCATGTCTCAGCTCCTCAGATGGAGCCGGGATTAACTCAAGCTTCGGACCAGTTTTCGGGAAGCAGACCAGCATTGGTGCTGTAGTCTCAGCCGGTCGCGACGACGAAGCTGGCGATGGTCGTCGCGCTGCCGCCAATATTCAGCATGCCAAATTTCTTGGCGCCTTCGATCTGATAATCGCCGGCCTTGCCGGAGACCTGTTTTGCGCAGTCCAGCATCATGCGCACGCCCGTTGCGCCGACAGGATGGCCGAGACCGATGAGCCCACCGCTGGGATTGATCGGCGTGGCGCCGTCGCGTCGGATGACGCCTTCCTCGATCGCTTTCCAGCTCTCTCCCGGCGCGGTCAGGCCAAGATGGTCGATCGCCATATATTCCGTGGTCGTAAAGCAGTCGTGGATTTCAACGCCGTCGAGGTCGTTGGCGCTTTCGAACCCGGCGCGCCCGACCGCATCCTGCACGGCCTGGCGCACATGCGGGAAGACATAGTCGGCGTCAGCGCTCGCCTCGAGCTTGGGCTCAAGCGCGATATGGGCGGTGCGATGGCCCCAGCCCTCAATCTTGGGAAGCTGTTCGAGCGCGCCGCCGCGGCGCTTGGCGTAATCGGCGGCCTTTTGGGCGTTGGCGAGGAACACGATCGCCGCGCCGTCCGTGATTTGCCCGCAATCGGTGCGCCGGATGCGCCCGTCAATCACGGGATTGGCTTCGTCATCCTGTGAGAAGCTTTCATCCGTAAACGACCACTTTCGGCTCTGCGCGTTTGGATTGGCGCGCGCATTGTCGAAATTGATTTTCGCGATTTCGGCGAGATGCTCGTTCTTGAGGCCGTAGCGGCGGTCATATTCATCGCCGAGTTGGGCGAACATATGCGGCCAGGGATATTTCACGCCGACGCATTCGCGCCCCGCCCACATGGCGGGCGGACCGATATTCGCAGCGGCTTGATCGCCGGGCACATTGCGCATCATTTCAACGCCCAGGACGGCGATGAGGTCGTAGCGGCCCGCTTCGATTTCGGCCATCGCGCTGAGAAGCGCCATCGAGCCTGAGGCGCAGGCCGCTTCATGGCGCGAGGCGGGCATGCCCGTGAAGTGCGGATCAACGGCTGCGAAGAAGCCGCCGAGATGGCCCTGATTGCAGAAAATCTCTGAGGTGAAATTGCCGACATGGGCGCATTCGATGTCGCTGGGCTCAAGCTCGGCCGCGCTCAATCCGCCTTCGATCGTTTCCTTGACCATGGCGAACAGATCGCCGCCTTCGCGCGCCCAATTGCGCGCGAAATCGGTCTGATAGCCGCCGAGAACGTAAACGCCGTCAGTCATGAGATGCTCCGCAGTGAGGTGTTGGCTTCAGTTAAAGACTGTGGAGCGGCGGATGGGCGCCAGCAGCGAAAAATCCATTTCCTGAACGGGCAACTCATAATCGGGAACAGAAATCTAGAATCAGTTCGTTGGTTCGTTCCGGATTGTCCTGATTGGCGCAATGTTTGGCGCGCGGAATCGTCACAAGCGTCGAATTCGAGGCGTGTTGATGCCAGGGTTCCGCGCAGCCCTTGATGCTGCCGGCATTGTCCTCTTCGCCATATGCGATCAGGAGTGGAAACGGATAGTCATAGCTTTCATCGAAATGGAGACTGCGCGAGACCGCCTTCCAAAACGTGATGAACTCGCGTCCGCTCATCATGCTCATGGCTTCTTTGACGTATTTGCGCACGGACTTGTCATGAGCGACCGCGGGCGGCGTCGCCCATTTCAGAAAGCCGTAAGGGTACAGACGGTGGTAGAATGTTGAGTGTCGGAAGCTCCAGCTCTCGAATTTGGACAGCTTCGTATAGGTGACCGCTGTCGTATCCAGACAGATCATCGCGCGGACAGATCCCATGCGGTGATAGGCGTATTCTTGAATCACATATCCGCCCCAGGAGAGGCCAGCGAGAATAGGGTTGCGGACGTTAAGATGATCCAGGACCGCTTTGAGATCTTTCGCGGCGCCATGCAGAGTTATTCCGCCGATCGGTTTCGAAAGTCCGTGTCCGCGACTATCCCATGTTATGATGCGATAGTTGTCGATAAGCGCTGGGATCTGCGCGTTCCAGCTTCGGAGGTCCAAAGCTCCGCCATGCGTCAGAACAATCGGCGGGTTCGTTTCCGATCCTGAAACGCGGTAATGCAGTCTGCAACCGTCATGTTCGATCTCGCCGGCTTCGCCGATATACTCCATCCAGTCGGTCATAGCGATTTGCTCCGAAGTGATGCGAGCACGGCGTTATCCTTCAATTGGCGTTGGGATGATAACGCGTGTTGATCTGCGCCCAGCGTCGCGAAAAAAGCGGCGAGCGAAGTCTCCTTCGCTCGCCGGTTCAAGTGAGGGAGAGAGAGTTTGCCTAGAAGCGGCGCGACAATGTGAGGCTCCACGTTCTGGGGTCTGCATAATCTGCGCTGGTTACGGATATCAGCCCGGATATGACGCGGCCGTCGACGAGCACTGCTTCATCGCCAAGATTGCGTCCAGCAAGCGTCGCAGACCACACGTCGTTCGGCGACCGCAGCGTCGCGCGGGCGTTGAACAGGGTGTAGTCGTCCTGAAACAGAAGCGGGTTGTTGTCGATTTCGGTGAAATAAGAGCCGCGATAGGCGAAGTCGGCGCCCAGGCTGAGTTCCGCCCAATGCGCGATCGGGATCGTATAATCGACATAAGCGCTGAGCGTCCAATCAGGCGTGCTCTGCAACTCGTTGGAGCTCAGATCAGCGCCCGTAGCCGGGTTGATGAAACCTGAGAACTCGCTGTCGATATAAGCCAATGCGCCGCCAAAGGTGAACTGATCCGTCGGTTGAGCAAGCCACTCGAACTCAAAACCGAATGACGTGAAATCGGCGGCGTTGGTGATGGTCTGCAGCGTGCCGAGCACGGGGTCCGGAACTTCGACCGTGGCCTGATAGCCTTCGAAATCGTTGTAGAACACCGCAATGTTCGTGCGTACGCGGTTGTCCAACCAAGTCGTCTTGACGCCGATTTCGTAGGTTCGAACGGTTTCTTGATCGTAAAAGGGTTGTTGATTGGCGCCCGAGCTGAAGCGACCGTTGAAGCCGCCGCTCTTGAAGCCTTCCGAATAGCTGGCGTAAAGCAGCGTGTCGTCAGTAGCCTGATATTCAAGTGCGATGCGAGGGAGAATATCAGACCAGCTGTCGCTCCCGGTGATGAGATCGGCGGAGAAAGGGAACCCGGTCGCCGGATCGATGAAGCCGCCGACATCCGTTCCGATCGGCAGGAAGAAGAAAGGATGCTGAAGGCGCAGGAAATTTGAGTTGTCCTTCTCTTCATACGAATAACGCAAGCCGCCGGAAATTGCGAGCCGTTCGGTTAGGTCGTAGCTGACGTGAGCGAACGCTGCGTATGAGCTTGTGCTTTGACTGACCTGGTTGACGAATCCGGGATTCAAGAGAAACGCATCGACGGCCTGCGTCGCGCCGAAATCGGTAGTCTCGTCGAAATAAAACGCGCCGAGAACGACGTCGAGCGGTCCGTCATTGTCAAAGGCGAGCTGGAACTCTTGCGAAAACTGTTCGGATTGCTGGTCCTGAAAGTCGATGAACAATGGAAGCGGCGAGGCGTCGAGGTCGAACGCCAATTCCAGATCGACATCCCGGAACGCCGTAATTGACGTCGCCGTCCATGGACCGTTGGACCAGGAAAGCCGCGCGCTAGCGCCCCAGGCGTTGTTGTCCGCAAGCGGTGTTAATTCGGCGCCGGTCTGATAGGGCGCAAGAGCCGGTTGAGCTGTGTCGACGCACGGCGCAGCCATGCCGATGCTTGCGCAATAAAGCCCGACCGGGTCGGAGATGACCAAAGGCGTGATCGGTGTCGGGAACGGCGCGCCGGAATTGTCGTCTTGAACGTCGAATGTCAGGAGCGCTTCGAAATTATCGAGTTCGAGGCGGCCGGCGATACGACCGACGAGCAGCTCGACGTCGTCGACCGTCTGGCCTGTCGTCGTTTGCGTGATGTAGCCGTCGCGCGACCGCGCCAGGATATTGGCGCGCACTGCAAATGTACCGGGAACGATCGGCATATTGATCATTCCGCGCACGTCCGTGCGGTTCTCGCTGCCGACGGTCAGATCGATCTGCCCGGAAAGTTCGTGTTCCGGCGCCTGGCTGTAAAAGCGCACTGCTCCGCCATTCGTGTTCTTTCCGTAGAGCACGCCCTGGGGGCCGCGCAGCACTTCGACCCTGTCGATGTCGAGCGCTTCGATGAAGCCCATCTGCAGACGATTCACGAAGACGTCGTCAATATAAATGCCGACGCCGGGATCGAATGAATAAAGCTGGTCGGCCTGACCGATGCCGCGGATGAACGCCGCAGTCGAGTTGTTCGAATTCGTGGCCTGATAAAGCGTCAAGCTCGGCGTGATGTTTTGAATGTCGATAATGTCTTCGACTAGTCGGGATTCAAGGGCGTCGCCTTGAAACGCTGTCACCGCGACCGGAACGTCTTGAAGGCTTTCTTCAACGCGCCGAGACGTGACGATGATCCGCTCCACGCCGCCCGAGCGCGCGCCGTCGACGCTCTGATCTTGAGCCGCAGCTCCGTATGCGCCCAAGCCGGCAAACGCCAACGACGCGCCGGAAGCCCCAAGCGCCAGCAGTGCGCGCCGTTGCAGACGACTATCAACCATACCAGTTCCTCCCCCTCAATATTTGCGCCGCTTCGGTGTGCTGGCGCAGCCCTCTGATTTTTCGCCACGAATGGTGGCCTGCGGCTTCTTGAGTGAACCGCGGAGCATCAAGTTATGACGGCAATTCAAAATAAGCAATCGCTCACTTACCTAAGCGAGTTCAAGTGTGATTTGGAAGTCACGGCGCATGTGGACACGTTTGGTTGCGCGGGGTCGCGAAGCGCTTGGATTCCGACAAAAACTTGGCATTACGCAACAAGGCCGCGAGCGGGTGGCATCGGTTCTCATTACGACTGTTGGTAAAGGAGAAGCTGCGGACATTGACCGCTGAGGAAGGGGGAAGTAGCGCAGCTCAAGCGAACATCTCGGCCGCCTTCGGCATCGATTTGTTCGTCGTTGCAGCCTCGATTTGCGGGCCTAGACGCGACGACGACACCGTGTCAGCGTTCGCTATAAATAAGCGTACGCATTCAGAATCGCTCGGAGATGTCGTCGGATGACAGAGCGACAAGCAATCAAAGTCGCCGTCGTCACTGGCGCTGGCAGCGGTATCGGGCTCAGCTGCGCGCTCCGCTTGGCGAAAGACGGCGCGTTCGTTATCGCGGCCGATCGTGACCAAGCTTCCGCCGAGGCGACGGCCAAGTGCTGTGGCGGTGAGGCTCTGGCCTTCGACGTGTCCCTGGAAGACGAAGTCAGCCGCGCAGCGCAGAGCATACTAGAGCGGCACGGCGCGCCACATGCGTTGGTGAATGCAGCGGGCGTGCTGCAGCGGACGGTTCCGCCCACTGAACTTCGCCAGGCGGAATGGGATCAGGCCATAGCGGTTCATCTGCGTGGCGCATATCTGGTCAATCGCGCTTTCGGGCTTGCCATGGCGGAGGCGGGCCAGGGCGCGATCGTCAATATCGCATCCGTCGCCGCGACGACGTCGGGGCCGTTGCTCAGCTACGGACCGGCCAAAGCCGGTGTCTTGATGCTGACGCAAACGCTGGCGGTGGAATGGGGACCGTTCGGCGTGCGCGTAAACGCGGTCAGTCCCGGCTTTACGGCGACGCCGGCGCTGAAAAAAGGCGTCGAACACGGCGTGCTTGACGCTCAGGTGATGAAAGACTCAAGCGCGCTCGATCGGCTTGTCGAACCTGAAGAGGTCGCCGCCGCCGTCGCGTTTCTCGTCGGCGACGCCGCATCCGGCGTCACGGGGGTCAATTTGCCCGTAGACGCCGGTTTCCTCGCCGCGACCTCTTGGCACGCATATGGCGGACCGCGACGGCGACCGGCGTCGTGACATTGGCGATCGGTTGAGCGTCATCTGAGGCGTAATGATGTTTACAGGAATATAAATGAGCGATAGTTCATATTGAAATTGAACGGGGCGTGTTGATGGCCAGCGAGGTGGAAAACGCGGAGCGCACGCGGGCGCTCTTTCGGGCGGTTTGTCTGATCCGACGGGTCGAAGAGCGATTGGAGCGGCTGTTCGCAGACGGAGAGATTCCGGGATTTATCCATCTCAGCATCGGTCAGGAGGGCGTGGCCGCAGGCGTTGCATCGGCATTGCGCGAGGGAGATACGGTCGCCTCCAATCATCGCGGTCATGGTCACGCGCTGGCCCAAGGCGTCGCGCTCAAACCGTTTTTCGCTGAAGTGATGGGCCGCGATGAGGGCGCATGTCGAGGGCGCGGCGGATCCATGCATGTCGCCGACATATCGCGCGGCATGCTGGGCGCGAACGGCATTGTCGGCGCCGGCGCGCCATTGGCGCTTGGCAGCGCGCTTGCGCATCAGGTCAAGAATAGCGCCAATATCGCGGTCGCCTATTTTGGCGACGGCGCGGTGGCCGAAGGCGTGATTCATGAATGTTTAAACCTCGCGGCCTTGTGGCGGCTACCGGTTTTGTTCGTGTGCGAAAATAATGGCTGGTCGGAGTTTTCGCGCGCAGATGCCGTGCTGGCCGTCGATTTGGAGAAATTCGCCGCCGCTTACGGGATCGCTTTCACTTGCGTGCTCGGCGAGGACGCAGAGACCGTCGCGTCCGCCGCTGAGACCTGTCTGGCGGATATTCGCTCCGGCGCGGGACCGGCGCTGTTGGAGTGTCGCACTGAACGTCATCGCGGACATTTCGCTGGGGATTCTCAGAGTTATCGCGGCGCCGAGGATGTGGAGCGCGCGGAGGTTGTCGATCCTTTCGCGGTTATGCGTACACGCTTGGAGCGCCTCGATCCCGGCGAGGCCGCCCGCATAGACGCCGAAGTCGCCGCTGAAATAGAAGCCGCCGTCGCCTATGCGCGCGCCGCTTCGCCGAGCGAGTTGGAGGCGGCGTACAACGACGTCTACGCACGATCAGCGTTGTCATGAGCAGCGAAATTAAGTTCGGCCGAGCGATCAATCAGGCGCTGCGCGAATGCATGGCGGCCGATGACGCCGTCATCGTGATTGGCGAAGACATCGCTGGGGCCGGAGGCTCATTCGGCGTGACGCGCGGGCTCCTGAACGAATTCGGCGAGCACCGCGTGCGCGACACGCCGATATCGGAGGCGGCCATTGTGGGCGCGGCGGTCGGCGCCGCCATGTGCGGTCTTCGCCCGGTCGTCGAGATCATGTTCATGGATTTCGTCACTCTGGCGATGGACGCGCTCGTCAATCAGGCTGCGAAAATGCGGTTCATGTTCGGCGGCCGCGCTTCTGCGCCGCTGGTTTTGCGCACGCCGCATGGCGGCGGGCTCAGCGCGGGGCCGCAACATTCGCAGTGCCTTGAAGCGTGGTTCGCGCATGTCCCGGGGCTGAAGACGGTTTGTCCGTCCACGCCGGCGGACGCTTATCACCTGATGAAGGCGGCGGTCGCCGACCCCGATCCGGTCATCTTTATCGAGAATAAGTCACTATACGGTGCAAGCGGGCCGGCGCCGCAGGCGGAAAATGCGGTCGCGATTGGAGAAGCGAAAACGCTGCGCGCCGGGACCGATCTAACCATTCTCGCTTACGGCGCAGTCTGCCGGGACGCCTTGAAGGCGGCGGAAATGCTGGCGAGCGAGGGCGTGTCCGCAGAAGTCATCGACCTACGCAGCTTGCAGCCATGGGACAAGGACGCCGTTCTGGCTTCGGTCGCACGCACGCACCGGCTCGTAGTCGTCCATGAGGCCGTGCGCGATTTCGGTCCGGCGGCGGAGATATGCGCGCATGTCGCCGAATTCGGATTCTTCGACCTTGATGCGCCGCCAGAACGTGTCGCCGCACCATTCATGCCACCGCCATTCGCGCCGGATTTGGAGCGCGTTTTCCGACCGAATGCCGAGGCGATCATTGAGGCTGCGCGCCGGTCAGTCTCTTAAAGGGAGTCCGCAATGTCAGACCCAAGCGTGAAAGTGGAGGCAAGCGGCGCAGTGGCGACGATCGTCTTGAATCGTCCCGATACGCTCAATGCGCTGAATGTGGATACGCTCTTGGAGCTCGAAGCGGCTCTGACGGAGCTGGAGCGCGACGACGGCGTGCATTGCATCATCGTCACCGGCGCCGGAGACCGCGCATTCGTCGCAGGCGGCGACATCGCCGATCTCAACAGCCGTCTCGGTCTCAGCCACTATCTCGAATTCGCCGAAATCATTCACCGCGTGTTCCGGCGTTTCGAAACCACGGACAAGCCCACGATCGCGGCCGTGAACGGCTGGGCGCTGGGCGGCGGGGTCGAGCTGATGTTGTGTCTCGATATCCGCATCGCCGTTGAGAGCGCAAAATTCGGTCTTCCCGAAATCACGCTGGGACTGTTCCCTGGCGCGGGCGGCAGTCAGCGTACTTTGCGCCAACTTGCGCCTTGCGTCGCGCGGGAGCTCATGTTCACGGGGCGGCGCATCGGCGCGGCGGAGGCCGTGCAATTCGGCTTAATCAACCGCGTCGTCGCAGACGCCGAGCTGCGTTCGGCCGTACACGAAACGGCCGATGCGATCGCGCAGAAATCGCCGCTCGTACTCAAGCTTCTCAAGCGCGCGCTGCGCCACGGCGCCGACATGCCAAGCGAGGCCGCGCTCGCTTATGAGCAGGCGATGATCGGCCTGGCGCTCGACAGCGAAGACGCACATGAGGGCTGTCAGGCGTTTCTCGACAAGCGCGCTGCGGTGTTTGAAGGCCGCTGAGGTGAGCGCTTTCCTTGACGTTCTCATGCCCAAGCTCGGCCTTACGATGCAGGAGGGCGTTGTGGCTCAATGGCGCGTGGCGCCGGGGGCCGTCGTGCGCAAGGGCGACGTGCTGGCGGTCGTCGAAACCGACAAGCTCGCGCACGAGCTCGAATCTGAGGCCGACGGCGTTGTGGAGACGATCCTCGTCGAAGCAGGCGTCGTCGTCGAGGTGGGTCGGGAGATTGCGCGCCTGTCGTGTTCGGGCGCGGCGGAAAGCGCGCCTAGCGAGGAAGCCCGAAGGGGTGGCGACGGCGCGCGTATCGTTGCGACGCCCTATGCCCGCCGGCTCGCGGCCGAGCGCGGCGTCGCGCTAGTAGAGATCGCGGGCTCCGGGTCCAAGGGCGAAATCCGCGCGCGCGATGTTGAAGCTGTTGCGGGCGCGCTGCAGGACGATGCGCAGCGCGCCCAAGCTGCGCCATCCGCAAACGCCTTGCAGCCGGCCTCACTTGCGCCGGCGCTCGGTCGTGACGCCGCACCAAGCCAGGCGGACGTCAGCTGGCAAGCCATACTCACGGTTTCGTTGGAGCCAGTTCAGGCGCTCGCGGCGCGACTGAGCGCGCGGTTGGACACACAGGTTGAAACTGCGTCGATCGCGGTCGTCATCGTCGCGCGCGCCGCGGCGCTGGCTCGATTTAACTTAGACGGAACGGTGCAGGTGGAAATGCGCGACGGGGCGTTGCTTGAGCTCGCCGTGAGCCTCGAGTCCGCCGCGCGCCTTGGCGTTGCGAATGTCTCGGCGCGGCTTGCACAACCAGACGCGACGACGCCGTCGCGACTCGCCGGAGTGTTGATCCGGCTGTCAGCTGGCCGCGGCGGCACGGTCGTGCCGCCAGCGTCGTTCTCGCCATGCGCCATAGCCCTGCGCATTGATGATGCGGGCGCTGCGGCTTGCGTCGGTTTGCGCGTTCGACAAAACGGCGCAGCTGCTGACGCCATCGAAGCGTTTCTCGACGCTGTCGCCGATGGGTTCAACGACCCCATCGTGTTCTTGTCATTGTAAGGAGAAAAACGTTGGACTTCGACGTTTCCGACGAAGACCGCATGATCGTCGACACCGCGACGCGCATCGGCGAGGCGTTCGGATTAGAATACTGGCGCAAGCTAGATTCCGAAAAGGCTTATCCGCGTGAAATCTGGGCAGCGATCTGCCAGGCCGGCCTGGCGGGCGTGGCGTTGCCCGTCGAACATGGCGGCTCCGGTCTCGGCATGGTGCAGATGGCGCGCGCGATCGAAGCGCTGACGGCCGGTGGCGCTGGCGCCACGCTGGCGCAAATGTTCATGCTGACGCCGATATTCGGCGGCGTCGCGGTATCAAGCTATGGCGCAGAAACAATGCGCACGGACCTTTTGCCGAAGATCATTTCAGGCAAGGTGCGCTTCTCGATGGCGCTGACGGAGCCCGGGGCGGGCAGCAACAGCCTGGAGATCAAGACGTTCGCGCGACAAAACGGCGAAGGCTGGCTGCTCAGTGGTTCCAAAATCTGGATCACCGGCGTTGAAGAAGCCGAGAAAATGCTGGTCGTTTGCCGAACGACCAAAAAGGAGGACGCACAACGGCGCGCCGATGGTCTTTCGCTGTTCGTCATTGAGCCGGAACGCGCCGGCGTCAGCCATCACCCAATCGAAAAGCTGGGCACGAATACGTTGTCCTCAAGCACGGTGTTTTTCGAAGATGTCGCGCTTACGCGCGAAGACTTGCTGGGTGAACTCGATCGCGGTTGGCCGGCCTTACTCGATGTTTTGAATACGGAGCGCATCGTGACGACGGCGGGCCTGGTCGGCGCGGGCCGTCTCGCCTTGAAGCTTGCGGGCGAGTATGCGCGAAATCGCAGAGTGTTTGCCGGGCGTCCGATCGGCTCCTATCAGGGCGTTCAGTTTCCGTTGGCGCAGGCTTCCGCCGAGATCGAGTGCGCCAGCCTGATGAACCTTAAAGCCGCATGGCTGTGCGATCAGGGACGGCCCTATGGCGGGGAAGCGAATGTCGCCAAGCTGATCGCTGCGCAGGCTGCGAGCGATGCGATCGAGCGCGCAATGCAGGTCTATGGCGGCATGGGATACGCCAAGGAGAGCCATCTCGAGCGGCTCTGGCGCGATGCGCGCCTGTTTAAATTCGCGCCCGTGTCCGAAGAGATGATTTTGAACTTCATCGCGCAGCACGACCTCGGCTTGCCGCGATCCTATTAACGCACGGACGTGGCGGCCGGGACGGGGTCACCTTCTTCGTGCTGAGTTATGCGTGTACGGTCGGCCTGTGTGCGGCGTGCTCATAGAGCGTGGTGCGTTGAACAGGCCGTCGGCCGATCGAGGCGATGGCGGTTTTGAAATCCTCAACTGGCATTTCCTGGCCATGGCGGGCGCCGGCCGCGCGCGTGATGCTTTCATTCATCAGTACACCGCCGAAATCGTTCGCGCCGGCCTGCAATGCAGCCAGACCGCCATTGCGCCCCATCTTCACCCACGACGTCTGAATATTGCGGATGCTCGGCCCGAGCACGAGCCGACTGACCGCGTGAACGAGTAGGGCTTCGCGGAATGTCGGCCCCGCGCGCGCCTCGCCTCTAAGAAACATAGGCGCTTCACGCGCAACAAAGGGAAGCGGCACAAATTCGGTGATTGAATGTGTTCGCTCTTGCAGCTCCTTGAGCGCCAGCAAATGGCGCGCCCAGTGGATCGGTTGCTCGACATGTCCGAACATCATCGTCGAGGTCGTCGGCAAACCGACGGCGTGCGCCGTCTTGATGACGTCGAGCCATTCTTGCGAGGTCAGCTTGTCCGGACAGATCACCGAGCGCACGTCGTCGCACAGAATTTCCGCCGCCGTGCCGGGCAGCGAACGCAAACCTCGCGCTTTGAGTTCCTCAAGGAAGCGCTCAGTCGTCCAATTTAGCGAGGTTGCGCCGTGGAGAATCTCGAGCGGCGAAAAGGCGTGGATGTGCAGTTCCGGCGCGGCGTCTGCAACGGTGCTGCATATCTCCAGATAGGTTTCGCCGGTGAAATCCGGGTGGATGCCGCCTTGAAGGCAGACTTCGCTCGCGCCGCGCGCGGCGGCTTCACGCGCGCGTTGTGCGATTTCCGAAAGCGGCATGATGACGGGCGCTCCGCGAAGCTCGGGCGACGTCTTACCCTTGGCGAAAGCACAAAATGCGCATCGATAGCGGCAGATATTGGTGTAGTTGATGTTGCGGTTTACGACATATGTGACCGCATCGCCGCAGTTCGCGCGACGTGCTTCGTCCGCCAGCGCACAGACGCGATGAAAATCGCCGCCGCGCGCGCTGAAGAGCTGCTCAATTTCCGTTTCCTTGAGTTCGACTGCGCCGTGACGTTCGATTTCGCCGATAAGGTCGTTGAGCGCGGAGTTGTAATACACGGTATACGGAATACGAGTGGGGGGTGGTGGCGCGGGTGTCTCGCCGCCGGCTTCCCAGTCGTCTTCGCGCGCCGCTCCTTCGGAATCGCTCAGTCGCCTCACGGAACGGGCCAGTCCGGCGTCGACCCAATCATCAGCGCGGCGCACGTAGCGCGGATATAGCGCGAGGCGTTGCGCGAGCGTCTTGCCGTTGCGCCCGGCGGCGTCGCTCAGCGCGTCGACATGCGGCCATGGTCGTTCCGGATTGACATGGTCCGGCGTCACGGGGGACACGCCGCCCCAATCATTGGCGCCTGCCTGCAGAATTGCGTCCAAGTGAGCTGGATTAAGATTAGGCGGCGCCTGGACGGATATCTCGTCGGGCAACAAAAGGCGCGCGGTCGCAATGGACCAGAGAAAATCGTCGAGCGCGGGTTCCGGCGCATGCGCCATTCGGGTACGTGGCTTTGCACGGAAATTCTGAATGATGACTTCTTGAATGTGGCCGTGATTTTCATGTAGCGCGCGGATGCGTCGAAGGGCGTCCATCCGCTCCCGGCGCGTTTCGCCGATGCCGATCAGCAGGCCCGTGGTGAACGGCGTGCGCAAGCGACCAGCGTCTTCAATCGCTCGAAGCCGGATCTGGGGGGCCTTATCGGGTGCGCCGAAATGCGGACCACCACGCTGGGCGAGGCGCTCTGAGGCAGTCTCCAGCATGGCGCCCATGGAAACCGAGACGGGACGAAGCAGTGCGATTTCGTCCGGCTTCAGACTGCCGGCGTTGATATGAGGCAACAGCCCAGTTTCGTTGAAGACGAGTTTGGCCGCACGGGCGAGATAATCGACGGTCGAGGCGCAGTCGACGTCATCAAGAAACGCGCGCGCGGCCGGATAACGCAGCTCTGGCCGTTCGCCGAGCGTGAATAAGGCTTCGCGACAACCTCGCGCGACGCCGGCGCGCGCGATGTCCAGGATTTGATCTGCGCTCAGAAAGGGCGCGTCTACATGTTTCGGAGCTTTCGCGAAGGTGCAATAGCCGCACACATTTCGACAAAGCTGCGTCAACGGAATGAAAACTTTGCGCGAATAGGTGACCACGCCGCCAAAGGCGCGGTCGCGCCGCATTCGCGCCGCCTGCATCAATGCGGCGAGGGACTCGTTCTCCAGAATGCGGAGCAATGCTTCTATGCCCTGGGCCTCGCTAAGGCGTTGTTCGAGTTCGATCGTCATCGCATACTCCGAAGACGCAGGCAGCGGCGCGTAAGGATCAAATCGTCGGGCGCATCCACGTCTATGAAGGGCGTTGGCGCTTTCCTCCAAAGCGCCCGAGCGCCTTCGGCCAGGTGCGCGCTCATGCTGTCGTCGCCGAAGCGCGTTCGCATGCGCCATCCCGCCGGAATGAACAGCGCGTTGGTTCCGGTTCCCGCCGCGTCCGGCGCAATGCTGGGTCGCCGTCGCGACGCCCGACCGATCAGCTCGTTTATTGCGTCGGCGGACAATAATGGAAGGTCGCCTGGCAAAACCAGGCGGTTTTCGCTGCGTCCAGCCCAATCAAGTCCGATCCGGACGGCTTCATTCATCCCGGTGTCGGCGCGCGATTGGATCACTTCGACGCCGCGCGCGCGAGCGAGAGCGGCGAGCGTTCGATCAGTGGTGACCACGACAACGCCGTTGACGGCTGCGGTGCGAATTGTCGCGGCGATGACATGAGCCGCCATTGAGATTGCGAGCTCGCGGCGCGACCGTGGCGACAGCGCGGGAACAAGCCGGGATTTGGCCTCCTCAAGAGATTTGAGCGGAATGACCACGCGCGTCATGCCAGCGCCTCGAGCGTGCGCAGCACGTCGTTCGCGACCCGCTTCTTATCGTCGAGCGTGGTCATCAGGATCGGCGTTTCGACGACGCTGACGCCGAGTTTTCTGATGTCCGCGCCGTGGTCGGAGTCGGCCGGGTCAATGAGAATTGCGTCGAGAATGTCGCTATAGCGCGCAGCAAATCCAAGTGCAGTCGCATCTTCGCCCAGCTCGTTGAGGATCTTGACCGAGGGGCCTTTGACGGCTTCGCCGCCGATGATCGGGCAGACCGCGACTAGCGGCGCCTGGCGGTCGCGAAGAGCCTGACGCACGCCTGTAATGGAGAGGATGGGTTCAAGGCTCAACAATGGGTTCGACGGACACAGAATAAAGCCCCGGCAATCGCCGCTCAGCGCGCGTCGGAATACCGGCGAGGGTTGCGCGCGCTCCGCGCCATCATAGCGAACGCCGCGCACGATCGGAGCGCAGCGTTCGCGCACGAAATAATCCTGGAACGGCATTTCACAGTCTTCGGTATTTAGTACCGTGCGAACACAACTTTCGGTCGCCGGCGCGATCACGTGTTCGACCTTGAAAGCTTGCGTAAGCCGAAGGGCGATGTCGCTCGCGCTCAATCCTCGCCGGAGCATTTCCGTTCGGATGACATGTACGGCGAGGTCGGCGTCGCCGAGCTGGAACCAGTCTTCGCCGCCGAGCGCGCTGAGCGTGCGCATGAATGTCCAGGTCTCGCCGGCGCGCCCCCAGCCCGTTTCGGGATTTGCGATATCCGCCAGCGTGTAGAGCAGCGTGTCGAAATCCGGCCAGATGCGCAGACCGAGATGATCAAAATCGTCGCCCGTATTGGCGATGACGGCGAGCGCGCCGGGGCGCAAGACGCGCGCTAGCCCGAGAGCGAGCTTCGCCCCGCCCACGCCGCCCGACATGGCGCATATCATTTGCTCAGAGAGCTTGTCGCTCATCGATACATGTCGTGTTCAGCGGGACGGAGGAGATCGCTCGCCGCACCCTCGTCCGACATCGGTGCGCCTAGGCCGCGAAGCACGACGATGGGGCGGCCTTCATCGCCTTCGCCCATCAGCAACGAGGCCGCCGCTGCCATTTCATCGGCGATCGCGACGAATGTGTGTTGCAGCGCGCGGCCGGCGCGATCGAGGCGGCCGCAACAATTGTTGAGCGGTGCGAATCCGGCGACGCCGATGGCGTGGCCGATCGTTCCTAGCCGCCACGGGCGTCCGATGCTGTCGGAAATGATGACTCCGATCCGGACGCCGCATTTCTCTTCGACGCTGTGTTTGATGGCGCGCGCGGAGGCGTCCGGATCCTCCGGCCACAAAACGACGCTGCCTTCGGCCGCGTTGGAGGCGTCGATGCCGGCGTTTGCGAGCGTCACGCCGGTGCGGTGCTGCGTGATGACGACGCCGTTGCCGATGCGCGATATGCGCGATGATTCTTGAAGCAAAAGTTCGATCAGGCGCGAGTCCTTGTTCGTCTGTTTCGCGATGCGTATGGCGCGCGCCGTCGGCGTGACGTCATTGAGAGCAACGAGGCGGCCTTCGGATTTGGAAACAATTTTCTGTGCAATGACGACGATGTCGCCGGTTTCGAGCGCGACGCCCGACGTCGCGCTCGCTTTCAGGATGGTTTCGGCCAGGTCGTCTCCGCTCGAAACTTCGCCGACGCCGCAAAGTGCGATTGCTTCATATCGCGCGGCGCCGGGAGGGCGCTGGTCGTTGCCAGCGGCGGCGTTTGGCGGGGAGGCGTCGTCGGTCGTCGTCATGGCTTAGTCGAGGACGATGCGAATGCCCGCGCCCGCCGTCGCGCCATAGCGCTTGTTGATATGGATCAACACGGATGTGAGCGCTTCGGCGGCGGCTGAATTGTCGAGCGGGCCGGCGTGCCACGCGGCCATGCCGGCTTCCTGGGCCAGCGCGATGACGCGCTCGCGCGCATCAACGTCGTCTCCCGCCACCAACACATCGCAATTGGGGGCGCCCGTTTTCAGTTTTTCCGCACTGACATTCTGGAACGCCGAAACCACGCGCACGCTTGCGCCGAGAAACGCCTGCGCCTCGACGGCCGCCGAACCTTTCTCCGGCAGCTGCACACGAGCGACCTTTGGCGGGCGCAGGGGTACAGTGGCGTCGATAAGAATTTTGTTGTCGAGACCCGGCTGAATTTCTCTCAATACGTTGAGGTGATTGGCATAAGGAACGGTCAGAACGACGATTTCGGGGGCGCTCTTAGCGGCGTCGAGATTGCTCAGACCGGTGACGTCGGCATGCGCTGTGTCGGCTGCAAGCGCAGACGCAGCAGCGTTGGCGCGGGCGCGATCGCGCGAACCGATCACCACACTGCGTCCGGCGCGCAGAAAAGCCGACGCAAGCCCTCCGCCCATGGCGCCGGCGCCGCCGATAATGGCGATGGTGTTGTGTGCGCTCATCCGGTGATCTCACGACCGATCAGCGCGCGGGCGATGACGAGCCGGTGGATGTCGCTGCTGCCGTCCCAGGACAGCGTCGACGTGACGTCGTTATAGCGCTGAAGCAATGGGTATTCGTGCGTGAACGCATAATGGCCCCACACTTCCATCAGCGATTTCATGACATCGCAGGCGACATGCGTGCCGTGCAGCTTCGCCATCGAGGTTGCGACTTCGTCGCGACCGGTCTCGTCGAGGCGCTGAAGCGCGTGATAGCAAGCCAGCCGCGCGGCGTGGATCGCGGTGGCTGCATCGGCGACCCGAAAGCTTGCGCCCTGATAGCCGCCGATAGGACGTCCCATGACCACGCGCTCGCGCGTGTAGCCGATCGTCTCCTCCAGCGTGGCCGCCGCGCATCCCAGCGCCATTAGCGCTGCGATGGGCCTAGCGGCTTGAAACGTGGCGAGTGCGAGTCTGCCGCCGCGCCCCGGTTCGCCGATGACATGTGCGTCGCTAAGTTCGAGGTCGTCGAAATAGGCGCTGCATCGTCCCATCGGTTTTAAGACGCCGTCGCGAAACGGCGTGCGCTGCAATCCGGGTGTGTCGACAGGAACGATGAAGGAGGTGAGGCCGCTCTCTTCGCCACCGATTATGGTGCGCGCGAAGATGATGATGAAGGGGCTGAGCATGCCCGCGCTGACAGAGGTTTTTTCTCCGTTCACCACCCATTTGTCGCCGCGCCGCTCGGCGCGGGTGCGCATGCCTTGAATGTCGTTGCCGCTGCTTGGTTCCGTAGAACCCCACGCCGTCCAAATTTTGGCGTTGATGATATCGGCCAGATAGGCGTCCTGCATTTCGGACGAGCCGCCGACTTCGATGGCCTTGCCTTGGCGGCGCGACCCCAGAAACCAGAAGGCCGCATTCATATCGACGCGCGCGAGTTCCTCTGCGACCACGCCTTCTGCGACGAATCCGACTTCTTCGCCACCGTAGGCGGGCGAGAGATTAAGGCCCGCGACCTTGATGTCGGCGAGCGCCTCCAGACATTCGCTCGGATAGGAATCGGCCAGCGCGCGCGGCCCGGCGCCTTCGGACAAGCGGCGCTCGATCGCGCGTCGCACGCCTTCGCGGTAAGTCTCTAGTTCGTCGCTCAACATAGAGAATATCACATCAGCCTTGTTGCAATCCAAACTATGAACTAACGTTCATTTATAATCAACGATGTCGATGCCGCGGCTGAAATCGGGGGAACTGATGAGCGAAATTGTCGAGCGCGCGCATGAGTGGATCGCGAGCGGACCGGCCGCGTTGGAAGCGTTCGACGAAGGCGACGAATTCAGCCCAGCGCTACTTGCAGCTCTTGGATCGGAGGGATTCCTAGCCGTGACGCTGAACGCCGAATTTGGCGGCGGCGCGGCGAGCCACCGGGAGTTCGCAGAACTGGTCGAGATATTTTCCGCGCGCGCGACAGCGCTGGGATTTCAGATTACGAGTTCGTGCGCTGCGACCACCATATTACAGGAATATGCGTCCAAAGACTTGGCGGCGTCGATCATTCCGAGGGTCGCCGCCGGAGAGCTGTTCACCTGTGACGCCATCACCGAACCTGTCGGGGGCTCGTCGATTTCGGCGTTGAATACGCGCGCGCGCCGCGACGGCGATGCGTGGGTGATCGATGGACGCAAGGCGATGGCGGCCTGGGCCGGCGTCGCCGATATTTTTCTCGTCACAGCGGCGACGGATGCCGGCCCGTCGATTTTTCTCATCGAGGCAGGTGCGGAAGGGCTCGAAATCAAGCCGCGTTACGATTTTTCCGGCGTGCCGCAATTGTCGATCAATCCGGTGATCCTTAATGCCGTCCGGACGCCCGAGAATCACCTTATCGGGCAAGAAGGCCAGGCCGCCAAAATGTGGCTCCATGAGCTGGTGCGCACGGGTCGTCTCGGCCTGGCGGCCATTCATCTGGGCATTGCGCGCGCAGCATTCGACAAGGGGATAGAGCGGGCGCGACGACGCTTTGACGCCGAAGCGAAACGGCCCGACAGTCGTGACGCGCCGTTGGCGTTTGTCGACAGAGAGCTGACGGCTGCGCGATTATTGTTGTCGGACGCTGCGGACCGTGCGGATCGAAACGCTCCGATGGCCGAACTCTTGCGGGGTTCAGCCATGGCCAAATGGGCCGCAACGGACATTTCGCGACGCGCCAGTCGCACCGTGATGGAGTTGCAAGGAGCATGGGGAAGCACGAAAAGCCGCGGTCTGATACAGCGCCTGGCCGACGCGACGGATCTGGCGCCCGGCGCGGGGTCGGACGACGTCATGGCGATGACGATTCTCCGAAGCCGGCTCAATTGAAACCAAAGCCGCAATCGCGGCGCGGCGACGCGTTCGGCCCCAACTCACGCACTGACGCGCGCGATCGCATTCTCGAAGCGGCTGTGAATCTATTTTTCGAGCATGGCTTCGTCTCGACGACCATTCGCCAGATAACGACCGCGTGCGGACTAACGCCGGGCGCTTTATACAACCACTTCAAGTCCAAAGAAGAGCTGCTGCTGGCGATCGCGTTGGACGCTCAGACGCGGGTTTGGGATTGCGTATCGAGTGCGCGCGAGGCGGGCGGGGCGGACCCGGCCGCGCAATTGTCCAACATGGTGCGCGCCTTCGTGCTCTTTCACCTGACGCATCAGCGGGCCGCGCTAACGGCGAGTTCGGAATATCGCTGGCTCTCGGGCAATGACCGCAAGCGCAATATCGCCAATCGGCGCCGATTGCGCAGCGCTTTCGCTGAGGTCGTTCAGTCGGGGGTGAACGCCGGCGTTTTCGAGTCCGGACTTTCGCCGTCCCAGATCAATATCGTCGTCATGTCGCTGTTGAACATGGGCATTCGCGCCGCGCGCTGGTACGAGCCAGGCGCCGCGCAATCGGCTGAAGCTGTCGCTGACCTTCATGCGTGGATGGCGGTGCGCATCGTGTCCGCCGGCGGCGCGCCGCCTCCCACGGGATAGACCGGCTCAGGCGCGCAGCTTCTCGCGCCTGATTTTGATGCCGGCGGCCTCGCGGTCGAACGTCTCAGGCGTCACGCCGCGCGCACGAAGTTCGACCTTGCGGATCTTCGATGTCGAGGTCATCGGCAGTTCGGGCAATAACTCGAAAAAGCGCGGCACCATGAAGTGCGGCATGCGTTCGGCGAGCTCTGGAATGTAGGTGTGAAAATCGATGTCCGAATCCGGACGAAGCACGAGGCAGGCTTTGATTTCCTCTTCGCCGACGCCGTCGCCGCTGGCCACGCCGACGACTGCGGCGGCCATAATGTCAGGATGTTTGAGGAGTTCGGTTTCAACTTCGAGCGAGGAGACGTTTTCGCCGCGCCGACGCAGCGCGTCTTTTGCGCGATCAACGAAGAAATAGTCGCCCGACGGCGCGCGCCGGAACAGATCGCCGGTGTGAAACCAGCCATTGCGCCAGGCTTCCGCCGTTTTGTCCGGCATGCCGCGATAGCCTGAATTCAACACCCACGGCCGATCATGACGCACGACGAGCTCGCCGGCTTCGCCGTCCGGCACGTCGCGGTCATAGGCGTCGACAAGCCGGACTTGATAACCCTCCACCAAGCGTCCGCAGGTCGTGTGGTCGGCGACATCGAAGCCTGAGCGAAACGGTATGCCGACCTCCGTCGTTCCGTACTCCGTGAACAGCTCGACGCCGAAGCGTCGTCTGAACGCTTCGATATTCTCCACCATCGGTCCCATCATCACGAAGCGCATCGGGTTATCCGCGTCGTCGTCGCGAGGCTCTTCGCGTTCCATAGCAGCGCCCATCGAACCCATGATGCAGGCGCTTGTCACGCCATAGCGGCGGACATCGTCCCAATAAGTGCTTGTGCTGAAGGCCTGGGTCATCACCATTGACGCGCCAAGTCTCAGTATGGCGTAGGCCATGGAAACGCCGCCCGTATGGAACAGCGGAAGATAGCCGTAATACCGATCGTCGGCGGATAATTCGCCATACATCGTGTTGCAGAACGCGTCGTAAAACGCCCAGGACTGCTCGACCGCTTTCGACGGTCCCGTCGTGCCGGAGGTATAAATCAGCGCGCAGGTGCGCCAGGTTTCGCGCGGCTCATCATGATCTTCGCCAGAATGCGCTTGCTCAGGCGCGATAGTATCTGGACCCGCCAAGGTTATGTCCGGTCCCAAATCAATCTCGCCGTCCCCCCCCATCGCGATGACGCATGACAATTCGGGCAATGCGAGACCACGCAGGCGCTCGACGACTTGATCATGCGCTAGCATGACGCGCGCTTGAGACAGATTGACCACGTGCTGCAGGAGGTCGCCGCGATAGGCCGTGTTGAGCGGTGCATAGACTGCGCCAGCGAGCCACACGCCCAAGAGAGCGCGCAGACCGTCGCGACCGTTCGGCAGCATCGTCAATACGGTGTCGCCTGGCGAAACGCCGATGCGCCGCAACCCCGCTTTCACGCCCTCGGCTTGGCGCAGTGCATCCGCGAAGGTCCAGGCGTCCCCGTCTGGGAATACGGCGAAAATCGTGTCCGGAATGTCGCGCGCCTGGCGTCTTAAGAGCGCCCCGGCGTCGAGGGTTTCGGACGGGCGCGGGGCGGCGGAGGCGTTCGTGGAGACCATAGCGTGCTCTTCGCGGCGCGATCAAAAACGGAGCGTAACGCGCGCCTGTGTATGTGAGGCGCGCCTTGCCTCGGTGCATGTGAGCGTTTGTTTAGAGTAAAGAGGCGCATGATCACGCCGTCAAGGATTTGGGCGCCGCAGCCTTCCGCGCCTGCGATATTTACGTCCAGGATGAGGCCTCGCCGCGTTTGGCTGTTGCGACGCAGAGGCGCGGGGTGCAATATTGATATATACGAACGCTCATTATGTACGGGTCGCGCGACGCGCTAGCCTGCGCGCGGGCCAGCCGAATCGTCGGTTGCGGGGGAAAGCGGGCATGCAGAATGAGGACGCGATGCTGATGCTGGAGGGACGACGCATCCTGGTCACCGGCGCTGCAGGCGCGATCGGCACGGCAGTGATCAAAGACCTCGTCGACTGCGGCGCCGGCGTGTTCGCCACCGACCTATATGAGGAAGAGATGCGCGCAGCGGGGCGCGCCGTCGGCGTCATTGGCGCTCAGGCGGCCGATGTCACCGACGAAGCCTCGGTCGCGGATCTGTTCGCGGCGGCGCGCGAAACGCTTGGCGGACTTGACGGCGTCGTTCATGCTGCCGGCGTGATGGAGGTGCTCGCGGGCACGCGTCGGCAGGAACTGTCTGACTGGCGGCGCGTGGTCACTGTCAACTTGCAAGGATCGTTTCTCGTCGGTCGGGAATCTGCGCGCGCGCTGGGGCGCGGCGGCGCAGTGGTGCTGGTTTCCTCCGTCGGCGGTATCCAGCCATTGCCTGCGTCGAACGCCTATGGCGTGAGCAAGGCCGGCATGATCGCCTTGACTCATTCCATAGCAAGCGATCTGGCGCATTACGGCGTGCGCGTGAACGCCGTTGCGCCGGGCGTGATAGATGCGCCGATGGCGAGCACGGTCGCGTCAAACTTCCACAACGGCCAGGACCGGCTCGCCGCGCGCTGCCCGATGGGACGCTTCGGCAAGCCTGATGAGGTGGCGCAGGCGATCACATTCCTCTTGTCTGACCGGGCGAGCTATATCACCGGCGTTGTTCTGCCGGTCGATGGCGGCTGGTCCGCCTTTGGCGGCGCGGGATTGACCGACCGCTCGAAATCCGCCGGCGCGCCGCAATCGGAATTGTCGCCGGGCGAGTGAGAACGTGCGCCGTGATCTGACAGGCTAGATTCGCACCCAACCGCCGTCGACATGCAATGTCTGACCGGTGATGTAGGAGGCGTTGGACGAGGCCAGCCAGACGACGGCGGCGGCGACTTCCTCCGGCTTGCCCATGCGCTGCAACGGCTGAAGTCGGACCTGCTTTTCGCCGATCGCGGTGATCTTCGGATCGTCGGCGACCATATTCGTTGCGATGAAGCCCGGGGCTACGGCGTTGACGCGAACGCCTTCGCGACCGAGCTCATTCGCCATAGAGCGCGTCAGCGTCACCAGGCCGCCTTTCGAGGTATCGTAGGCGGGCTGGCCAAAAAAGCCGATGCGCGCCGTTGATGCGATGTTGACGATCGCCGGCGCGTCGGCCGCGAGCAACGCTGGCAAAGCGGTCTGTACAATGAAGAATGGCGCGTCGAGATTGATCGCCATGACGCGACGCCATGCGTCTGCTTCGTGGCTGGCGATAGGTGCGCGGTGCTCGATGCCGGCATTGTTGACGATGACATCGACGTGTCCGCCAAGCGCTTCAAGCGCGCGATTCGTCGCCTCGCGCGCTCCCTCCGGCGTCGAAATGTCGGCTTCGACGGCGACGATGCGACTGAGCGCGGTTTCGCACGCACAAAGCTCTGCCAATTCATCGGCGAGAATGTCGACGGCGGCGACGCGCGCGCCTTCCAACGCGAAACGCAAGGCGATCGCGCGCCCTATGCCGCGCGCGGCGCCCGTGACGATGACGGCCTGGTTGCGGGGGTTTTGCGTGGCGGACATGCTGATCCTCGTTACAAGCGCCTTTGACGACGAATAAGGCGGATGGCGGTTCTCTAAGCGGCGCAGGCGCGCTGTAGTCGTGTCGCCTGCAAACCTAGCCAGGCGCCGGCGCCGATATCGCGTCGCGCCGTCACGCGCACAGCGACAATGCTGACAGTCGCGCCGTTGTCGGTTTCCCTGTTTCTCGCTGCAGTTGAGAATGGCGTTCGAATGGCGGCTTCATTTTCGCGACGCAGACGCTATGGTGCTGCGGGTGAGCGTTTGCTCATTACGTTGACGGGGCGCGCGTTTGTCAATGATCCGTGTCTCGGTCATGATGTTCAGAGCGGCTCGGCGAGAAAGTTGCGGTGATGGCGAAAGCTAAAGTTTCTGGCCCGGCGCGCGCGGTCCCGGCGAACACCGCCGATTATATCAAGGCGGTCGCGACGGAGCTGTTTTTCAAGAATGGCTTCAAGGCGACGACGACTCGCAACATCACCGAAGCATGCGGTTTCACGCCGGGCGCGCTCTACAATCACTTCAGCTCTAAAGACAAGCTGCTCTTCGAGATCATCAAAGACACCCATCAGGTCGTCGAAGAGAAGATCTATCTCGCGCTCGGACAGCCGGCGCGCAATCAGTCCGACCGGCTGAAAAATCTCATCCGCGAATTCGTGGTGTTTCATTCCACCAATCGTCAAAGCGCGCTGGTCGCCAATCAGGAATATCATTTCCTGTCGGGCGAAGAGAAAGAACATGTGCGTCAGCTGCGCCGCCGCGTGCGCGCCGTCTTTGAAGATATTTTGCGCGCGGGTGCTGCCGTGGGCGAGTTTGATCTGCCGAAAACAAGTGGCGAACCGGCTGGGCATTTGCTCGCCATGGCGATGATCGACATGGTCGTTCGCGTGTCGGAATGGTTCAACGATGACGGTGCGATGACGCCCGAACAACTCGCTGACGTCTACGCCGAATTCGCCGCGCGCATGGCGCATTCCGGCGCCGCCATCGTGCCGATCCGCCCTGACGCTACTTGACAGACGCGCATTGTGCGTAAAAATGAACATACGTTCATTCATGCAATGTCGTCATCATTCTCTAAGTCGCGCGAATTATGAAACTGTACAAAGACAAAATTGGCGTCGTGACCGGCGCTGCAAGCGGCATGGGCGCCGCCAGCGTGGCCAAGCTCGCAGCCGAGGGCGCGCGCGTATTCGCGCTTGACCGTAAGGCCGATCAACTCGTCTCCGTGGCGGATACATGTCGCGCGCAAGGCGGGTCGGTCGAGCCGATTGTTTATGATCAGGCGGATTATGATTCGATCGCGTCCGCGTTTGAAAAGGTCGATGCTTCCTGTGAAGGCCTAGATTTCTGTTTCGCGAACGCCGGCTACGGACGATATGGCGCGCTGCTAGATGTCACTCAAACTGACTGGCGTCGTCACGTCGACATCAATCTGAGCGGTACGTTTTTCGTGGCGCAGGCCGCGGCGCGGCGCATGCCCCATGGCGGCGCCATCGTCTTGAACGCATCAACCGGCGCGACGACGCCGACGGACCTCTTCGGTGCGTATTGCGCTTCAAAAGGCGGGCTGTTGATCCTGACGCGAATCTTGGCGTCTGAGCTCGGCGCCCAAGGCGTGCGCGTCAACGTGATCCTGCCAGGCGCGGTCGCCACTGCCATGACGGATGGCGTGCTTGCGCAAGACGAGGTGCGCGAAACGTTGCTCGCGGAGACGGCGCTTGCGCGCATTGGTCAACCGGACGATGTCGCCGAGGTCGTTAGCTTTCTCTGCTCCGATGCGGCCGCCTACGTGACTGGCGCCTCCATCGTCGTCGACGGCGGTCAAACGCTGCACGGCTATCCGCGCTGGTTTAGGCGCGACAACCGCAACGCGGACAGTCCTTGGACGCCGCATATGCTTCCCGATTCGTCGGCCACATGAGCGCGCCCAGCCTGGATATCGTACAATCCGAGTGCGTTTTGACGCTCACGCTTGATCGTCCTGATAAGTTGAATGCGCTCGATCGCGATTTGGGCGTGGGGCTACTCAACGCTCTCCGCGACGCTGAACGCGACCCGCAAACGCGCGTCGTCGTGCTCACGGGACGCGGTCGCGCGTTCTGCGCCGGCGACGATATTGACGGGCTAGACGCCTGGCTGAATTCGAACCCCGACAATGCCTCCGCCGCGCTAGATCCGTTGGACGGATCATCGATTTACATCCGCATCATGCAGGCCATCATCCGCCTGCCGAAGCCCGTCATTGCAGCGATCAACGGCTTTGCGGCAGGCGCGGGCGCCGAACTCGCATCAGCATGCGACGTTCGTTATGGCGCCAAAAGCGCGCGTATCGGCAGCGGGCTCGTCAAGGTCGGACAAGTCGGCAACGGTGCAGGTTTCGCCTCCGCGATTGGGTGGAGCCGCGCGACCGAGATATTGCTCACCGGGCGATTGTTAGACGCCGAGGAAGCCTTGAGCATCGGCTTTCTGCACGGACTTAGCGACGATGACGCCTTGGCCTCCGACGTCGCCGAAATCGCCGCTAAGTTCGCCCGGGGGCCGACGCGCGTGATCGGTCTTTACAAGGAAATGCGTGAAGCCATGGTTGGTGAGGGCTTCGCCGATCGACTGCGCATTCAAGAACTCTATCATCAAGCAAGAACAAAGGGAATCGCGGATGCGCGAGAAGGCGCGCGTGCATTCCTTGAAAAGAGACCGCCCGAATTCACGGGTGACTGAGCGGCCTGCGAGCTGCGCGTAATCGCCGAGTTGCGCGCAGCAAGGCCAAGCCGGGGGAGGTGACGAGCGTGGTCGGCTTTGTGGTCCATCAAGACGTGGAGACGCCGATGCGCGACGGCGTCGTCCTGCGCGCGGACCTATGGCGTCCGTCTACGGATGAGCCCTGCGCGACCGTGTTGATGCGCACGCCATACGGCAAATCGGAAATTTCCGCGATAGAAGGCGTGCGGCCGGAACAGCTCGCCCGCGCCGGCTTCAACGTACTCGTCCAGGACACGCGCGGCCGCGGCGCCTCTGACGGCGAATGGCGCGCCATAATGTGGGAGCAAGAAGGCGAGGACGGCTACGACACGATCGCCTGGACGGCGGCCCAGTCGTGGAGCACCGATCAAATCGGCATGGCGGGTCAATCCTATCTCGCCATTGTGCAGCTTTTCGCCGCAGCGCTCCAGCCGCCTTGTCTTCAGGCCATCGCGCCGTCAATGGTCGCGCTTGAAGAATTCGATCTGATCGAGACTGGCGGCGCCTTCCGCCTCGACCATCTCTATGGGTGGTTGGCGTTCATGGGCGCTGATTGGCTGAAGAAGAAGATCGCGGAAGGAGACGCGCCCGACCCAGCGGTGATGCAGATGATCGCCGGAGCAGCGCTTGCGCCGCGCACGATGATGGATCACCGGCCGATCGTAGAGGCGCCGGCGTTCGCCGCGTCGGGTTTTCCAGTCCATCCGGAGGAATTGTTCAACCGAACGATCGGCGCGGCGCCGCGCGGCGTCGATCTGTCCAAAATTGACGTGCCTGTACTGAGCATTGGCGGCTGGTACGACGTCTTTCAGCGCTCCAGCGTCGGCCTATTTCAAAACCTGTCGGGGCGTTCTGCCGCGGATCACGAATTACTGATGGGCGGCTGGGCGCATTCAGGCGCGCTGACATCGTATAGCGGATCGCAGAATTTCGGCATTATGGGCTCTGCGCGCGCGGGCGGCGTGCCAGACGCTCATATCAGCTTCTTCCGGAGGCATCTCAACGGCGAAACCGTCGATGCGCCGTCGCGCGTGCGATATTATCTGCTCAACGCCAATTCTTGGTGCACGAGTGAAACTTGGCCGCCAGCGCAGGCGCGCAAGAAAACGCTCTGGCTTTCGAGCCGCGGGCGCGCCGCGCGCCGGTCCGATGACGGACGAATGCTCGACGCCGCGCCAAACTATCGCAAACGCACGGACGAATTTCTCTACGACCCCGAACGGCCGACGCCGACGCGCGGCGGGCGCACGATCTATCTCGGCGGTTTAGTCATGGGCCCGGTAGATCAGGCGCCGATCGAACAGCGTGCCGACGTTGCAGTCTACACCTCCGATCCGCTCGGTACGGATGTAGACATTGTCGGCGAACCCGAACTCGTGCTTTGGATTTCGAGCAATCGGCGCGACACTGATTTCGTCAGCCATCTTTGCGATGTCTCGCCCGAGGGCGTCAGTACGCCGTTTGCGGAAGGCATGATTCGTGCGCGCTTCCGCAACGGTTTCGACCGGGAAGCGATGCTGGAGCCGGGACGCGTCGAGGAAGTCCGAATTTCGCTGGGCCACGCCGCCTGGCGCCTCGCGCAAGGCCACCGTCTCCGCGTGATGATCGCGAGCGCGAACTATCCGCATATCGACCCGAATATGAATACGGGCGGACCGCCGGGTGTTGAGACGACCGGTCTGGCCGCGCGCAACCGCGTTCATCATGGCGGCGTTCATCCTTCGCGCCTGGAGCTGCCGGTATTGACCGACGCCGCAGGCTCGGCGTCGGCTAAGCCGGCCCAAACCGCAATCTCTGATCCGGACACGAATAAGCAACCGAGCTGGAAATCGTCCGAGGTTCCCGCGCGCGAGGATTGTGTGCTGCGCTACGTGCTCGAACGACATGAGCGCGAGCGTGGCGATCAGGTTTTCGCGGTTTTCGATTCAGGCGAGACATGGACCTATCGGGACGCCGCCGAAGCCGCGCGAAACGCAGGCGCAGGACTGCGCGCGCTGGGCGTCCGCCAGGGCGAGCGCGTTTTGTCTTGGTTTGCGAACGGCCCCGACGCCATGCGCATCTGGTTTGGCGCCAACTGGATCGGCGCGACCTATGTGCCGCTCAACACCAGCTATCGCGGCGGGATATTACAGCACACGGTGAATAATTCCGACGCCGCCGTGATCGTCGCCGACGCCGCATTCGCGCCGCGCCTGTCAGAGGTCGAAGCGCCGAAGCTCGCCGGCGTCGTGGTGAGGGGCGAACTCGACGCGCGATCGGGCGCATATGGCGCCGGGCGCGAGGCGAAGAGCTTTGATCTGCTTACCGTGCCGGCTGAAGACGATGTCGTGCTGGAACGACCGATCGAACCCTGGGACGAACAATCCATTATCTTCACCTCGGGAACCACGGGACCGTCCAAGGGCGTGCTGAGCTCATATTGTCATCTCGCGACGACGGCCGCAGTGTGTTTTGAGGAGCGCGATTCAGAGGATTTACGTTATCTGGTGAACTTGCCGCTGTTCCATGTTGGGGGCACGGTCGGCACATACGCCATGTTGCTGCTAGGGCGCTCGGCTGCGATCGTCGAGCGTTTCCGCACGGACGAGTTTTGGCCGCTAATCCGCAGACTCAACGCGAATTGCTGCACGCTGCTGGGAGCGATGGCGAGCTTCTTGTTGCGACAGCCGACATCAGCCGACGATAAGGACCATTGTCTAAGCTGGGCGTTCCTGATTCCGCTATTGGAGACGAGCACTGAGTTTCGTGAGCGGTTCGGAATTGATCTCTACACGCTGTTCAACATGTCCGAGATTTCGTGTCCCATCGTTTCGGAGAAGAACCCGACCATCGCCGGCGCCTGCGGGGTGACGCGCGACGGTGTGGAAGCGCGCCTTGTCGACGCTCATGACGAGGAAGTCAGCGTGGGCGAAATTGGTGAAATGATTTTGCGGGTCGATCGCCCGTGGTCGATGAACCACGGCTACAACGCCATGCCCGAAGCGACGGCGGAAGCTTGGCGAAACGGGTGGTTTCACACAGGCGACGGTTTCAAGCAGGACGAACTCGGTAACTTCTACTTCGTCGATAGAATGAAGGATGCAATCCGCCGACGCGGCGAGAATGTTTCGTCATTTGAGGTCGAAGCGGAATTTCTCTCCCATCCCAGTGTGCGCGAAGCCGCAGCGGTCGCTGTGCCGAGCGAATATGGCGAGGACGAAATTCTGATCGTCGTCTCGCCGGCGCCAGGTCATGAAATCGATCCAAAAGAGCTGATCTTATTCTGCCGAACACGGATGGCGCATTTCATGGTGCCCCGCTTCGTTCGCGTCTTGCCGGAGCTTCCCAAGACGCCGACGGAAAAGGTGCGCAAAGTTCAGCTGCGCGAAGAGGGGCTGACCGGCGACGTCTGGGACCGAGAGGCGCACGGCGTCACAGTCAAGCATCACGATCCCGATTGACCGCAAGCGATGTCCGCTGGAAGCGGGTGAATTGCGGCCCACCTCAAGAGAGAGGACAAAACTTGGCTGACGCATTCATCGTCGACGCAGTGCGCACGGCGGGCGGCAAACGCAACGGGCGCCTCTCGGGCTGGCATCCTGCAGATTTGGCCGCCTGCACGCTCAATGCGCTGATCGACCGCAACGACTTCGACCCCGCCGTCGTCGAGGACGTCATCATGGGGTGCGTCGGTCAGGTCGGCGAGCAATCGCTGCATATTGGGCGCAATGCAGTGTTGTCGTCGCGGCTGCCGCAGTCCGTACCCGCTGTATCGATTGACCGCCAATGCGGCTCATCGCAACAATCCGTGCACTTTGCTGCGCAAGCGGTCATGTCGGGCACGCAAGATGTCGTGATAGCGGCCGGTGTAGAAAGCATGACGCGCGTGCCGATGTTTTCGTCGGTTCTGTCTGAAAAAGGTTGTGACCCGTACAGCGAGGCGATGAAGGCGCGCTTCGGCGTTGACGGATTCAGCCAGTTCATTGGTGCCGAGATGATGGCGGAGAAATACGGCTTCTCTCGCGAGCAGCTCGACGCCTTTGCGTTCGAAAGCCATAAGCGCTCTGCCGCCGCCATCGAAGAGGGCGCCTTCGATGCTGAGATCGTTCCCGTGGAATGGACGACGCCGACTGGCGAGGTTGAGTTGCACAAGGTTGATGAAGGCGTGCGCTTCGACGCCTCGATGGAGGGCTTGGCGTCGCTCCAACCGCTTGTCGAAGGCGGACATATAACCGCCGGAGTCGCGAGTCAGATTTGCGACGGGGCGGCGGCCGTTCTCGTCATGTCGGAGCACGCCGTCGAGGCCTATGACCTGCGCCCCTTGGCACGAATCCGTCAACTGACGGTCACGGGCGGCGATCCGGTCATCATGCTGGAAGAGCCGCTCTTCGCCACCGATCGCGCGCTCGCGCGCGCTGGCTTAAGTATCGACGAAATTGATCTGTTCGAGGTCAACGAGGCGTTCGCGCCCGTGCCGCTGGCCTGGTTACGCCATACCGGAGCAGACCCCGGCAAGCTGAACGTCAATGGCGGCGCCATCGCGCTCGGCCATCCCCTCGGAGCGACCGGCGCAAAACTTATGGCGACGCTTGCGCACGCGCTGAGACGGCGCGGCGCGCGGTATGGCTTGCAAACCATGTGCGAAGGCGGAGGGCTCGCCAACGTGACGATCATCGAAGCGCTTTGATGATTTGGCGGAAAACGAGGAAGGCTTTTGGCAGACCATTGTCAACGCGACTAGAACGAAAGATTACAGTGTAGATCAATTAGTTTTACCGCTTTTCGAGCGTTATACTTAGTGAGTTTGAATGCCCAGGGTGCAGGCGAGCAACCTTGGCCGATGACACGAAACCTCTGCTCTCGGATGATGGCAGCTCTCCCTGCGAGAGGCGCAATTCCTTGTTTCGAACATCTATTTCCCTGTTCCACCGATGAGGGAAATCGTATCCAATCATCTAAAAAGCCGCGTGCTTCCACATGGGCTGTCCTCTGTTCGATCCAAGCTCAATGAATGTTCCCTGTATTTTCCCTGCAAACGGTGGAGACGAGTTCGCCGCAGACTGCGCGCTCCGCCAGTCCCTCACAGTTTCCACGCTTGGCCTGCTAGCCGGAAAATGATCCAGGGTTTGAGTCGGGTCTCTTTGTTCAGCGTACAGGGTTGCGCGGCAGCTTAACGGTGTTAAGTTGGGCTCGTCGCCGGTCGGCGACACAGACCGGAGCAGCCATATGCCGAGCCGTCTTAGCACGCATGAATTGTCGCCGTTCGGCGTCGAGGTCGATATCGACCTGTCGAAGCCGATCGACGATGAAACAATCGCGGAGTTGAAGGCGTTATACGACCGCCATTACCTCGTCGTGTTTCGAAATCAGAGCCTCTCGCACGAAGCCCAAATCGAATTCATTTCGCAATTCGGACCTCTGTTGAGCACTCAGGGAGACGGCGTCGGCTACATCTCCAACAAGGCTGGCGCGGGCTCGCTCGGCGACGGACCGCTGGCGTTCCATTCAGACTTGGCGTTCAGTCCAGAGCCGTTTCTGGGCATTAGCTTGCACGCGGTCGACGTCGAAGAAGAGAAGAGTTCGACACGCTATATAAGCGCAGTGGACGGCTATCGCCGGCTGAACGATGCGCAAAAGCGACGGCTCGAGGGTCTGCATGCGCTGCACGTGTTCGCGGTCGACATGACGGGGGCGAACACCGAAGATATTCCCGACGGCTTGCCGCGGCACGTCCATCCGCTCGTGATGAAACATCCGCGTACGGGCGACCTCATTCTTTACGCGGCTCTGAATCAGATCGCACGAATCGTCGAGCTTCCGGCCGATGAGAGCCGAGCGCTCATCGATGAGCTGTTCGCTCATCAATATGACGACCAGCTCGTCTATGAGCACCGTTGGCGCAAAGGCGATTTGGTGCTTTGGGACAATTTGGCGCTGCAGCACGGTCGCGGAGATATCGCGAAAGCGGGCACGCGCACGCTGCAACGTGTGGTGCTCGCTCGCAAAGGGTTCTTTGAGCAGCATCCCGAGTTCAGCTCTGAGCAGTTCGCGACCATGGCGACATAACGCAGTTATGACGACCGGACTGTTCATCGCCCGCCGCGGCGACGCGGCGGGCGACCCCTTTACGCTGCGCTTTAGCGAAAGC
>JAUIEH010000250.1 GCA_030428405.1 Alphaproteobacteria bacterium | reverse complement strand
GCACGTCGCAATCGATCGTGTGCACGTCGACGCCGCGTTCAGGCTGCAGGACGCCGACAATTCGGTCGCCCGGCAGCGGTGAACAGCAGCTTGAAAAATGCAGGCCGACGCCGGGCGTCAGCCCTTCCCCGCGCACATAAAGCGGCGCTTTTTCATCGCTGATGAGGTCGACCGCGCCCGGCTCGGACCCTTCTGCGCGCTCACGCCCGGGAAAGACGGCGTCCAGGAGGTCGGCGCCCGTAAGCCGGCGCCGGCCGAGATGCTCGAACAGCGTCTCTTCATCCTCAAGGCCGAGACGGACCAAAGCATCCGCAAGCTGATAATCGCCGAGATTAAGCTTTTCGCGCCTGAAAGCATGCTCCGCCACTGCGCGCCCGATGCGCATGAACTCGCCGCGCTCGGAGCGCCGGATGAGGCGGCGGATCGCAGAACGCGCACGGCCGGTGACGGCGAGGTCTTCCCAACCCGGCATGGGCGCGGGCGTGGCGGCGCGGATGATCTCAACGACATCGCCATTGGCGAGCTGCGTGCGCAACGGTCTTTGCCGGCCATTAATCTTAGCGCCCACGCATGTGTCGCCGATATCGGTGTGCACCGCATAGGCGAAATCAAGCGGCGTGGCCTGGCTCGGCAGCGAGATGACTTCGCCGCGCGGGGTGAACGCAAAGACCTGATCGGAAAACATTTCGAGCTTGGCGTGCTCTAGAAATTCTTCCGGCGTTGCGCCGTGCTCCAACAGCTCGACCAGACCGCGCAACCGCTCGAGCGGATCGCCGCCCGCGCGCCTGGCCGCATCGGCGTCATAGCTGTAGCTTTTGTCTTTATACTTCCAATGCGCCGCAACGCCGTTCTCAGCGACCAGGTCCATCTCGTGGGTTCGGATCTGTATCTCGACGCGGTAGTTCTCCGGTCCCACGACCGTTGTGTGGATCGAACGATAGGAATTCGGCTTGGGCGTGGAGATGAAGTCCTTGAACCGCTCGGGCACGCAGCGCCAGGTGCGGTGGATGAGGCCGAGGACGCGGTAGCATTCCTCTTCGGAGTCGACGATGACGCGAAAGGCGTAAATATCGGCGAGATCGTCGAAATCGATGCCGCGACGCTCAAGCTTGCGCCAGATCGAATAAGCGCTCTTCTCGCGCCCGAACACGACCGCATCGACGCCGGAGACGCGCAGCTTGCGGGTAATTTCAGCAGAGACCTGATCGACCGCCTTGGAGCGCTCCGCGCGCACCATGGCGACGCGTCGTCGCACGGATTCATACGCCGACGGATTAACATGCATGAAGGCGAGGTTTTCCAGCTCGCCGCAGACGCGGTGCAGGCCGATGCGGCGCGCTAGCGGGGCGTAAATCTCCATCGTCTCGCGCGCCACGCGCTCGCGCGATTCCGGCTTCGGCACGACGGAGAGCGTGCGCATATTGTGCAAGCGATCCGCGAGCTTCACCAGCAAGACGCGAACATCGCGCGAAATGGCGAGTACGAATTTCTGCAGGTTCTCGGCCTGACGCGCCACCACGCCGCGGCTGCGGCTGACCTGGGTCAGCTTGGTGACGCCGTCGACCAGTTCCGCGACGTCGTCGCCATAACGCTTGCGAATTTCGTCCAGCGTCGCGGACGTGTCCTCGACGGTGTCATGCAGGAGCGCCGTGATGATGGTGTCGACGTCGAGATGAAGCCCCGCCAGGATCGTGGCGACGGCGACGGGATGTTCGTAATAGGGCCGGCCGGAATGGCGTTTCTGGCCCTCATGCATCTCGCGCGAAAACGCATAGGCGTCGCGCATCTTGTCGCCATTGGCGGAGGGGTAATAGCGATGCACCAGCGCAACGAGTTCGTCGGCGCTGAGCGCTCGCGCGTTCAGATGATCGGCGTTTTCGTCAGATGGCGGAAGGAGACGTGAGTCGTCCAAGTGCCTATATGCGGCCGTCTGATCCGCCGTCCCTGTCGCTTTGGAGCGCGCGCAGCATGTCGTGCTCGCTCGCCTGACGCGCGCCGTCGCCTTGATCTTCCAGGCGGGCGCGTTCGGCGTCGCTGTCCTCGTCGTCCGACGGGAAGACGCGCTGGAGACCGGAAATCATGCTCTCTTCGAGCGCGTCCGGCTTAACGGTTTCATCGGCGATTTCGCGCAGCGCCACGACCGGGTTCTTGTCGTTGTCGCGATCAATCGTGAGCCCGGCGCCTGCCGAGATGGCGCGGGCGCGATGGGCCGACAACAAAACGAGATCGAAGCGGTTCGGGATCTTTTCCACGCAATCTTCGACGGTGACGCGCGCCATTCAATTCTCCTTGGAGCAAGCGACCTATTTAAAACTCTTTTCGCACTGCATCAACCCGAACTGCGCACGGGGTTAATGCGGCTCGTCGCGGCGCGGGCCTCCACGGGCAATTCCTCGATCAAATCACTGATCGGCCGCCCCGAGCGCGGACACCTCCAGAGCGGCGCGATCTCTTGCAGCGGAAGCAGAACAAAGGCGCGCTCATTGGCGCTCGGATGCGGCAGATTGAGACCGCCGGCCGCGCTTTCGACTCGGCCCGCATAATCAATCACGTCGAGATCGAGCGTGCGGTCGGCGTTTTTCACCGAACGCGCGCGGCCGAAAGACGCCTCCAAAGCCTGCAGAGACGTCAACAGCTCCAGCGGCCCGAGTTTGGTGCGCAGACGCACGACCGCGTTGACATATTCGGGTCGCGACGGGTCCGGCCAGGCCGGCGAGCGCCACATCGCGGAACGCGCGCGCACCTCGCCCAGCGCGCTCAATTTGGTGATAGCGTCATGAATGGTATTGACGGGCCCATGGCGGCACCATGACAGATTGGCGCCGAGTCCGATAAACGCCTCACGCATCGTCGCGGCGTCAGACATTTTCCTCATTCCAGCTAAGAGATGGATCCATGACTTTTTATCCCACCGAGCGCATCGCCATATTCATCGACGGCGCGAATTTCTATTCAGCCGCCAAAGCGCTCGAAGTCGATGTCGATTACAAAAAGCTGCTCGAAGAATTCCGCAAGCGCGGCCGGCTCGTGCGCGCGTCCTATTATACGGCGCTTCTCGAGGAGCAAGACCGCTTCTCCCCCATCCGTCCGCTCGTCGATTGGCTCGATTATAACGGCTACAACATCATCACGAAGCCGGCGCGCGCCTTCACCGACAGCTCGGGCAATCGCCGCATCAAAGGCGACATGGACATCGAACTCGCCGTCGATCTGATGGAGGCGGCGCAATGGTGCGATCATATCCTGCTTTTCTCCGGAGACGGTGATTTCCGCCGCGTCGTTGAAGCGGTGCAAAAGCGCGGCGTGCGCGTGACGGTCATTTCGACGCTGAAAAGCCAGCCGCCGATGATTTCCGATGAGCTGCGCCGCCAGGCCGACAATTTCATCGATCTCGCGGACCTCACCTCGCTGATCGGGCGTTCGGGCGGCTCGCGTAGTCATGACACGCACTATGACGATGACGAAGAAGACGACGACGCCTACGAAAATGACGACGCCCATGCGTGAGCGCGCTGATGGCTGAGGCTGCGATCGCGCCTGCGCCTGAGGCCCCGCTCGATTGCAGCCTGTGTCCTCGCCTTGTCGCTTATCGGCGTGAGAACCAGGCGGCCGAGCCGGACTGGTTCAACGCGCCAGCGCCCTCCTTCGGCGATGAACGCGCGAGGCTGCTCGTCGTCGGCCTGGCGCCAGGACGCGGCGGCGCCAATCGGACCGGCCGTCCGTTTACGGGCGATTATGCCGGCGAGCTGCTCTACCCCGCGCTGCTGGACGCAGGCTTTGCGCGCGGGATTTATCGGGCGCGCCCGGATGACGGGCTTAAGCTTGTCGACTGCATGATCACGAACGCCGTGCGCTGCGTGCCGCCGGCGAACAAGCCGACCGGCGAGGAAGCGGGCAATTGCCGGCCGTTTTTGCGCGCGCGCATCGCCGCCCTTCCCAAGCTGACCGCCCTGCTTGCGCTTGGCCGCATCGCACATGACGCGGTAGTGACCTTATCGACGTCGAAACGCGCGCACGTCGCTTTTGGCCACAACGCGCAAAACGACATTGAGATCGACGGGCGGCGCCTGCGCCTTTTCGACAGCTATCACTGCTCGCGATACAACGTGAATACAGGCCGGCTGACGCGCGAAATGTTCGACGACGTCCTGCGGGATGCGCGCGCCTTTCTCGCCGAGGGCTCAGCCGCGATTGCGTAACAGGCGCTGCTTGTCGCGCTTCCAGTCGCGATCTTTTTCGGTCGCGCGCTTGTCATGCATCTTCTTGCCGACGCCGAGGGCGAGTTCGAGCTTCGCAATGCCGCGCTCATTGAAATAGAGCTTGAGCGGAATGAGCGAGCGTCCGTCGCGGCGCACCGCGCCTGACAGCTTGTCGATCTCACGCCGGCGCATCAGCAGCTTGCGCGCGCGCTTGGGCTCGTGATTGAAGCGATTTGCGGGCGCGTATTCAGGAATATGCGCGTTGACGAGATAGAGTCCGCCCTTCTCCGCGGACGCATAGCTTTCCGCGATATTGGCGCGGCCTTCGCGCAAGGCTTTAACCTCCGTGCCAGTCAGCACGAGGCCCGCCTCGAATGTGTCCTCGATCGCATATTCACGCCGCGCACGGCGGTTTTCCGCGACCGATCTCGCCTTGCTCACGCAGAAACCTCACTCAATGCCGCATCCATTGCGGCGTCGATGCGCGCTTTCACCACGTCATTCGGGCCAACCAAAGGCAGACGCAGATCCGGCGCGCTCTTGCCCAGCCGCGACAGCGCATATTTGACCGGTCCAGGGCTTGGGCTGGAAAACAGCGCGTCATGCAGCGCGATCAATCGGCCTTGAATGGCCCGCGCGCCCGTAAAATCGCCGGCGAGACATAAGT
>JAUIEH010000249.1 GCA_030428405.1 Alphaproteobacteria bacterium | reverse complement strand
TTCTGCGCCTGCCATTGCTGAACAATCGGGCGGAAGGCGTCGCGCGGCAGGTTGTTCACGGAATCAACGCGCAGACTCACTTCGTCCACGAAGTTGTTCATGTTGAGATTGCGGTCGGCCTCAATCGAGATCGAGCCATAACCCTCGCGCGCAAAGCCGGAGATTTCGTCGATGCCTTCAAGGTCGGCGATGGCTTCTTCGATGCGTACAAGGATTTGTTCTTCAACTTCCTGAGGCGAAGCGCCGGGCCAGCTCACGCTAATGGTGACGCCGTTAAAGCCGACGGTCGGGAAGACCTCGCGCTCCATTTGCAGAAAGCCGACCAAGCCGACGACGAACGCCGCGACCATTAATAGGTTCGCGGCGACCGGGTTGCGCGCCCACCACGCGATTATTCCGCGCGGGCGGGATTGCTCTTCAGCTTGGCTGGTTTCTGTCACGAGCGATCTCCAGCGTCAGTGTCGGCGCGTGCAGCTTCTGCGTCGGCGCGATCGCCGGAGGCTACGGTTTCTTCGCCACTGTCTTCGTCTGCATCATCGCCATCGCCATCGTCGTCGTCGGAGGCTTCCGGGCCGCCGAACAACAACGCGCCGCCATCGGCATAGGCCTCGATGCGCATGCCTTCGGTAGCAACGCGCACGGCCGAAGTGATGACATATTCTCCTTCGGCCACGCCGCCGGCGAGGACCACGCGGCTTGGCTCGGACGCGATGACTTCAACAGTGCGAATAGAGAGCGTGCCGTCGAGATTGGCGACATAGACCCGGTCGGCTCCGCGCAAGGCCGCGCGCGGGGCGATCAAGGCGTTGTCGAGCTGGCGGCCTTCGATGGTCGCCTCCACGAACATGCCGACTGCAAGCGGAAAACCGTCATCGGAGCCTTCGCCATAGGGGTCGTCGACCTCGACGATGGCGTTCAGCGTGCGCGTGCGCGGATCAATCGCGCTGTCGGTGCGCGCGATGCGACCGTTCCATTCGCGGGTCTGACCGGCGACATTGGCGCTCAGACGGGCGCCGGGGCCGGGATTGCCTTCGCTGGCTGAGAACGCGACCGGCAGGCTGAGCAGCGCAAGTTCCGCATCCGACAGGGGCAGGCGGATCTGGACGACATCGGTTGCGAAAATCTGGCCGAGCCTTTGACCCGTCGTGACGAACTGGCCGCGGTCCGCGGCCTTCTCGCGCACCCGGCCGTCAAACGGCGCGATAATCTCCGTGCGCGACATGTTCAGGCGCGCTTCCTGCAACGACGCTTCGGCGGCGGCCAGAGCCGCGCGCGCTTCGGCGAGTTGCGGCTGCCGCAGCGCGAGCGAGGTCGGATCGCCTTCGCCGATATCTTCCCAGTCGCGGCGCGCAATTTCCGCCTGGGCGCGTTCGCTTTCGAGCGCGCGGCGGGCCTGAGCGACGGTGGCTTCGGCGCGCGTCACGGCAAGCTGGTAATCGGCTTCCTCAATGCGCAGGAGCACCTCGCCTTCCTCAAAAAATCCGCCCTCGACATAATTCGGCGCAACATATTCGAGCCGGCCGGAGACCTGAGGGACGACGTCGATCTGACTCAACGGGCGCACTTCGCCCTGGCTTTCGACCGACAGGCGCGTGGGTTCGCGCTGAACCTCTGCGACGAACACCGCGAGACCGCGCGGCTCTTCAGCCTCGCGGTTTGGTTGCGGCGCGTTCGCGGCCATGACGCTGATCAGGGCGATTACACCGAAAATGATGCCGCCGATCGGGAGGCCAAGAAAGAAGATGCGTCGCATCCACGCAGTCATGCACTACTCTCCGGGAGGTCTGACCGTCATGGCGTCGCTCGATGGTTCGTACCCGACCAAAAAGTCGCCGCCGATGGCGATGTAGAGTTGTATTCTGTTGTCTAATCGTTGGGCGCGCGTGTTGATGAGCGAACGCTGCGCGGAGATGCGCCTGCTCTGCGCGTTAAGCAAGTCAAAGATCGTTCCGACGCCGCGCGTATATTCACGCTCTGCAAGCGCTTCGGCCGCCACCGCTTCATCCGCGGCCGCTTCGAAGGAGGCTTCCTGCAGCGCCAGCGACGCGTCCGCGTCAATCGCATTCTCGGCCTCTTCATAAGCGGAAAGGGCTAAGGAGGCGTAATTGGCGACGCGTTCCTGGGCTGCGGCTTCGGCGCGGCGCGCTTCAGCACGCAATGCGCCGCCGCGGAAGATGGGCTGCAGGAGCGAGGCTGCGATCTGCGTGGCGAGATAGTCGGGATCGAACATCTCGCCGATAGCGTCGCCGCCGGCGCCGGCGCTGCCGCTCAAGGTCAGGCGCGGCAGGAGTGCGGCGCGCGCAGCGTCTGCGCGCAGTCCGGCGGAATAAAGCCGGGCTTCAGCAGCGCGCAGATCGGGACGGCGCGCCAGTAAATCGCCCGGCGCTCCGGCGCCGTCGAGCGGCTCGAGCGACGGCAGGGGCGCAGAAGTCGCCAGCTCGGCGGCGGGATAGCGGCCCAGCAGCGCTTCAAGACGGCGAGCGAACACGTTCAACAGGTTTTCGCGATTGGCGAGCTGGGCTTGCGCGGTGGCGAGGCTCGAACGGGCGAGGCGAACGTCGAGCGCCGTTGAAACGCCCGCGGAGAAGCGTCGCTGCGTGAGATTGAGCGAACGCTCCTGCGTGGCCACGTCGTCAGCAGCGAGTTCGAATAAGAGCCGCGCCTCGATCAGATCGTACCAGGCGCGCGCGATTGAGCCGGCGAGCGACAGCCGCGCATCCGCCAGATCGGCTTCCGAAGCGAGCGCGTCGAGATCGCCAGCCTCCGCCTGGTTGGCCAGACGCCGCCAGAGGTCGAGCTCCCAACTCGCGGATAAGGCCAGCGACGTGGCGTTCGTGGTCACATCGGTCGGGGTCGCGCCATCGATGACGGATTCGGTCTGGCTGCCGGACATGTTGAGATCGACGCTCGGCAGGCGCGGCGCGCCGGCGGCGACGGCGGAGGCTTCGGCCTGCTCAAAACGAGCGGCGGCGGCGGCCAGATCGTAGTTGTTTTCTATCGCTTCGACGACGAGACCGCGCAGCGCGGCGTCGTCAAACGCGTTCAACCAATCGCCGCGCGGCGGCGCGCTGATGTCGTCGCGCGCAGACCATTCCGCCGGCGCATCCGGAGCGTCCGGGGCCAGGTCGGTAGTTCCGGCCGCGGCGCATCCGACGACCATTATCGCTGCGACGCTGCTCAACGCCTTGTGACGTATCACGTTCCGGACCCTTATACGCATCCCATCCCCCATTGTGCCTAACGCTATCCGTTTGTCGTCGAAAGTCAACAAAGCTTTATTGAAAAACAAGCATCCGATATCGACGAACGATAAGTAATTTTAAGCGGACTTAGACTCACCGCGCGCCCCCACGCGCAGGCCGCCGCAGCGGCTGAATGCGTGATGGCATGCCGTAAAGATGCACTCCAACTGAAAAACGGATGCTGTGGCGTGCTCGCGATTGCAGCATTGATCGGCTATCAGGGCCGAAATCCGAGGGTCGACGCTGACGATGAAAGCTGACAGGCGCGCGTTGGAGCGCGCAAAAGCCGAGCGCGGGCGCGCGCTGATCGCGATGGCCGTGTTTCAGGTCGTCGTCGGGCTGGCGCTCGCGCTGGCGGGCGCGCTGCCGGTCGAGGCCGCGCTGATCAGCGGCGGCGTGCTTGCGGCGCTGGCGGTGATGTATTGGTACGCCGCCTCGCAGACAGACCGCTTGCGCGCGCGCCGGCTCGCCGATATTGCGCCGCCAAAGCCCGCCTCAGCCAGCCTGCAGGGGCCGGGGGAGGATCTGACCCGCGCCTTTGACGCTTTGCCCGATCCCGTCCTGATGGTCAGCGCGTCCGGTCGCATCGAAGTCGCCAATGCGGCGGCGCGCGTCTGGTTCCGGTTGGCGCGTCCGAATGCGCAGTTCTCCGCCGTCATGCGCGAGCCCGCCGTGTTGGAGGCGGTCAACGAAGCGCTGCACAAACGGCCGGCGCATTTCGTCGACTATCGGACCCTGGCGCCGCGCGAGCGCTTCGTGCGCGCCTTTGTTGCGCCGACCGAATTGGCCGGCGGCGCGACCGCCGCGCTCATCGTCATGCAGGACCAGACCGAAGCCAAACGCGCCGAACGCACGCGCGTCGACTTCCTCGCCAATGCGAGCCATCAGCTGCGCACGCCGCTGGCCTCGCTGTCCGGCTTCATCGAGACGTTGCGCGGCCATGCCCGCGACGATGTCGAGGCGCGCGGCCGGTTCCTTTCGATCATGCAGGACCAGGCGCAGCGCATGAGCCGCCTGATCGACGATCTTCTCTCGCTCAGCCGGATTGAGCTCAACGAGCATATTTCACCGTCCGGCTCGGTCGACTTGATCGGAATCGCTGAAGACGTCGTCGACGGGATGGCGCCGGTCGCACACAAGAGCGGCGTCACGCTGAGCGTGGAGCGGCGCTGCGAGCGCGCGTTCGTGCTCGGCGATCGCGAGCAGCTCGTGCAGGTCGTGCAGAACCTCATCGACAACGCCGTGAAGTACTCCGCTGGCGGCGGCGGCGAAGTGAAAATCACGATCGGCCGCCGCGCAGGCGCAAGCGAAGTGTCGCGGGCCGCGCCGCCGCATCTCGAGCCGCCGCCGCCGGAAACGGCGGGCATCGTCATTCAGGCGCCGCCGGAGGCCAATGCCGGCGCTTTCGCCTGGCTCAGCGTGTCGGACAACGGGCCAGGCGTTCCGCGCCGGCACCTGCCGCGCCTGTCGGAGCGCTTCTACCGCGTTGATGAAGCTGAAAAACAACCGCCCGGAACGGGGCTAGGGCTCGCCATCGTCAAGCACATCATCAGCCGCCATCGCGGCGGCTTCGCCGTGTGCAGCGCCGAGGGCCGAGGCTCTGCCTTCACAATCTACGTTCCGCATACGATTGAGGATT
>JAUIEH010000248.1 GCA_030428405.1 Alphaproteobacteria bacterium | reverse complement strand
TCAGTCGCCCGCCCGACACTTTGGCGCCCGTGCGCAAATCGGCGCCCGCCGCCTGCGCGCGCTCGCCCATCCAGCGCAAGACGCCGCCAGTGTCGGTCGTGGTGAAGTAATAATCCTGCGCGAACAGATCGACGGATTTCCGCGACGGCCCGATCAGCTTCACGCCGTCAACGCGCTTGGCGAGCGGTTCGGGCAATGGCAGGAGCTCGACGGCTTCCTTGGTGAAGATGCCGGTCGTGTGCAGTTTTGCGCCGAGCGCGGATTTAGCTTCCAGCACGAGCGTTCTGAGCCCGGCCTCGCTCGCCGCCTTGGCCGCTTCGAGACCCGCAAATCCGGCCCCGACGACGATCAGGTCATAGTCGGGCGCGCTCATCCGCCGGCGTCTTCGGGAACGACGCTGACCTTGAGCTTGGTGAGCTGATTGCGCTGGCGCTCGACGATTTCAAAGCGCCGGCCGTAAAAGCTGAACACCTGACCGCGTTCCGGGATCGTCTGCGCTTCGTGGATGACGAGACCGGCGACCGTCACGGCTTCATCGTCGGGCAGGGTCCAGTCCTTGGCGCGGTTGAGGTCGCGGATCGTCACCGAGCCGTCGAGCAGAAGCGCGCCGTCGGCAAGCTCCTGCAGCCCTTCGACCGGCTGGTCGAACTCGTCGTCAATCTCGCCGACAATTTCTTCGAGAATATCTTCGAGCGTGCATAAACCCATCAGCGCGCCGAATTCGTCCACGACCAGCGCGAAATGTTCGCGCTTGGCCCGGAAGGCGTTGAGCTGCGGCACCAGCGGCGTCGTCTCGGGCACGAACCACGGCTCGCGCGCCAGCGTGCGAATGTCGATGGCGTCGAAATTGGACGCAGATTCCTTCAGGGCGCGCAGCAAATCCTTGGAGTGCAGGACGCCGATGATATTGTCCGGGTCATCGATCCAGACGGGCAGGCGCGTATAGCGGCTGGCGAGCACCTGATCGACGATTTCCGAGCCCGTGTCGGCGAGATCGATCATCTCCATATTCTTGCGGTGGATCATGACGTCGCCGATTGTCAGCTCGCGCAGGTCGAGAATGCCGCCGAGCATCTGGCGGTCATGGCCCTCCACCCCGCCTTCGCTGTGATGCAGCTCAATCGCGCCGCGAATTTCTTCGTGTGCGGACAAGACATCGCCTTCGGCGTTGAGGCCGAACACGCGCAGGACGCCGCGCACGATGGTGGTGACGGCGCGCACGACCGGTCCGAGCAGGAGGACGAGCCAGGTGATCGGCCCGCTGACGGCCATGGCCATGCGGTCCGAATTGGTGATGGCGTAGGTCTTTGGCGTCACCTCGGCGAAAATCAGGATCAACGCCGTCATCACCGCCGTCGCATAGGCGACGCCGAGCGGGCCGAAGAGGCGGCTGAACAAAGCGGTCGCCAAAGCGGTCGCGAGAATATTGACGAGATTATTGCCGAGCAGAATGGCGCCGATCAGGCCCTCGCGGTCTTCCGTCAGCCGGATCACGCGGCGCGCCGCCGGCACGCCGTCGCGCTCGAGCTGATGCATGCGCGCGCGCGACGTCGCCGTCAGCGCGGTCTCCGAGCCCGAGAAAAAGCCCGACATCAAAAGCAGCACGAAGATCGCGACCAGCCAGATCAGGTCAGCAGGCGTGAAGGTCATCAGAGCTGTCCGCGCAAGAATTCGAAAAGACGATTTTCGTCCGTTTCCTCAACGATTTCAGCTTCACCGATTCTGCGCGGCAAGACGAGGCGCAGGCGGCCGCCGACGACTTTCTTGTCGCCGCGCATGATCGTCAGCATGCGGGAGGGATCGAAGGGCGCGCCGGGCAGGTCGTTCGGCTCCACCGCGAGGCCGAAGCGTTTGATCAGCGTGACGATGCGCTTGGCGTCGTCACTTGAAATGAGGCCGAGACGCTCGGCGTAGCGCGCAGCCATCGCCATGCCCGTTGCGACCGCCTCGCCATGGCGCAAGCCGCTGTCATAGCCGGCAAGCGCCTCGAAGGCGTGGGCGAAGGTATGGCCGTAGTTCAAGAGCGCGCGCGCGCCCGTCTCGCGCTCGTCTTCGGCGACGACGGCCGCCTTGCGCGCCACCGAGCGCGCCACGGCCTCGATGCGCTCGCGCGGCGTGCCGGAAACGAGGCCGTCGACATGGGCTTCAAGCCAATCGAAAAACCCGTCATCTCCGATCACGCCATATTTAATGACTTCGGCGAGACCTGCGCGGACGTCGCGCGCATCCAGGGTGTTCAGTGTCTCGATGTCGGCGATGACCAAAGCGGGCTGATGAAAGGCGCCGATCAGGTTCTTGCCGGCGTTGGTGTTGATCGCCGTCTTGCCGCCCACGGACGAATCGACCTGCGCCAGCAGCGTGGTCGGAATCTGGATATAGGCCGAGCCGCGCTTATAGAGCGCCGCGGCGAGACCGGCGAGATCGCCGATGACGCCGCCGCCGAGCGCGATGACGGGTTCGCCGCGCTCAAGACCGGCATCGAGAATGAAATCGCTGACGCGCTCGAGCTGGCGCCAGGATTTGCTGGTTTCGCCCACAGGCGTTGCGATGGCTTCGGCGCTGACGCCGGCGGCGGCGAGGCTGCGCGTCAGCGTTTCGAGATGGGCGGCGGCGACAGTTTCGTCTGTGACGATGACGGTCCGCGCGCGCGGACAGAACGGCGCGATCAGCGCGCCCGCCTCTGCGAGCAGTCCGGCGCCGCAAATGACGTCATAAGCGCGCGCGCCGAGTTCGACGCGCACGCGTTTGGGTTCGGTCCTGACGTCAGTCGGCGTCATTCGCTTCGTTCCGCGCATATTGCGCCAAAGCGTCAATAATCGCGTCCACGGCGGCGGCATGGGGGCCCTCGCTGCTGTCGACGGTGATGTCGGCCTGGGCGTAGACGGGTCCGCGCTTTTCCAAAAGTTCGCTCATCACCTTGCGCGGATCCGACGTGCGCAGAAGCGGACGCGTGTCGCGGCGCGAAACCCGCTTCATGAGAACGTCCAGATCAGCGCGCAGCCAAATCGATGTCGCCTTGGTCTTTATCAGCGTCCGCGTCTCATCGTCCATGAAAGCGCCGCCGCCTGTGGCGAGCACGCAGGGCGCGCCGTCGAGCAGGCGGGCGATCACCTTGCGCTCGCCGTCGCGAAACGCTGCTTCGCCCATGGTTTCGAAGATGTCCGAAACCGACAGTCCCGCTGCTTTGGTGATTTCGTCATCGGCGTCGAGAAAGTCGAGCTTGAGGCGCGTGGCGAGGCGGCGGCCCACCGTAGACTTCCCAGCGCCCATCAGGCCGACGAGCACGATGCTGCGGTCCAGATCGAGAGGCGAGGACGCGCCTTCGCGGCTGCGATGCGATTTCGACCGGGAACGGGCAGGTTTCGTCTTGGACACGCATCGCCCTATAAGGCGGGCGAAGCTGAGCGGCAAGGCGATGTGCTGTGCGCCGGCCGCGATGATGGAGGTGTCCGACGTGCGCGCGCTCATGGTGATGGCGCTGATCATTCTGATCCTCGGAGCGATCGGTTTCTTTTATCTGCTTAAGGTTTCCGACGAGATGGAGCCGGATGCGACGCAGCAGCGGATCGACGTTGATGTCTCTCTGCCGAGCTGATTGCTGGCGCGCCTGCGGCTTTGCGCTAGCGCTCGCCGCTGCGCCCGCCATTGCGCAAGAGCCGATTGCGGTCGACCCGCTCGGCGATGTCGCGCCGTTTGCGGTGGGAGCGCTGCGCGACGACGAGCTGCCGCTCTCCCAAGAGCTTTGGCGCAATTCTGACGCCCGCGTGGTGCGCGCGCTGATCGATGCTGCGCCGGCGGAATCTCTGTCACTGGCCGCAGCAAGGCTGTCGGCGCGCGTGCTCCTGTCTCAGGGTCAAACGCCCGTTGGACAGGAAACCGCGGAGAACATGGCGCGCTCGCGCGTCATGGCGGCGGAGCGGGCGGGTCGCCTCGACGCTGTCGATCAGATCGTTTCAGCCTCAATCGGCGCCGACGCCGATCGCGAAATGCTCAATCGGGCGATTGCAGCACGGCTCGCTCTGGGCCGGGTGGACGAGGCCTGCGCGCCGCTGACCGGCGGCGACGCCGGCGAGGCGGGCGCCTTCCGCTTGCGCGCACGCGCCGCCTGCATGGCGCTTAATGGCGAAGCCGCCGCCGCTGACGTGACGTTCCGGCTCGGTCAGGAGCGCGGCGCTGAAGCGATGGACGAGCGTTTCGGCTTCTGGCTCGCGGCCATCGGCGATCCCGACGCAGCCCCGTCTGTGCCGCCGCGCGATGAAATTGAACTCGCCTTGTCGGGCGCCGCGCAGATTCCCGTCCCGCCAAATTCTGTCGACGCGTTGCCGCTCTCCATAGCGGCGGCCATTGCGCTTGACGAACGCCGGCGCGGTCCGGGACGCATTTTCGCAGCCCGGCGGGCTGCGCGTGCGGGCGCCATCAGCGCGCAGGATTACGCCGCCGCGCTCGAGGCCCTGGCCCCGCCGAGCGACCGCGATCCTGAAACCGTGCTCGAAGCGGCATACGCCGCCGAAGGGGTGATGCAGACCGCTCTGATGCATGCGGTTGCGCGTTCGACGGCGCCGGCGGAACGCCGCGCTGAGGCGTTCGTCGCGGTCATTGAAACCGCCGAGCACGTTTCCGACTTCGCGCTCGCCGGCGAAATGTATGCCGACGACCTCGCGACATTGCCGCTCAATCTTGAAACCGCCCCGCATGGCGCAAGCTTCGCCGAAGCGGCCGCAGCCGCCGGCCGGCCCGACATTGCGCGGCGCTGGCTTGAGACTCGCACCGGCGGACGCACGGGGCCTGCGACGCTCACCGATGTGCAGCCGGAAACGGCAGGTCCGCCGCTCGACCGGATCGAAACCTCGGCGATGAACGCGATCATCACGGCGTCGGACCCGGATGTTG
>JAUIEH010000247.1 GCA_030428405.1 Alphaproteobacteria bacterium | reverse complement strand
GCTTTCGCTGCGCGGAAGCCGCCGACGGCCTGCAGGCGCTGGAAGCCTGCCGGGACAAGATGCCCGACATGGTGCTGCTCGACTGGTCGATGCCGGTCATGAACGGCATGGATTGCCTGAAACAGCTTCGGCGAGAGCCGGGCGGCCAGGATGTGGTCGTGATCATTTGCAGCTCGGCCAGCACGGCCGAGGAGATCCGCGAAGCGATCAATACGGGCGCGGACGAATACATCATCAAGCCGTTCGACGTCGACATTCTGCAGTCCAAGCTCATCGAAACCGGGATGCTCGAGGAAAGCGTTCTCGCCTGAAGGCGCCGGCCCGGGCGCGCTGCGCCTTCGCGTATCCCCGCTGACGCACGCCAAGGAGACGATTGATGCAACGCGAAGAATTCCTGGCGCTGTCTGAGCTGACATTGTCGTGCGCCGGCGTGCGGCTGGACCCGAAGGTTGGCTTCAACCTTGAAAACCGGTTGCGGCCGGTCGCGATACGCTACGACTTGCCCTCGCTGAGCGCGCTGCTCGAAGCGGCGAACGCCGAGCCGGACGGCGCGCTCGCAGGCGACGTCATCGGCGCCGTTCTGCCCGCTGATACGCAATTCTTCCGCGACAAGGCCGTGTTCGAACGCGTCGAAGGCATTCTGACGGCGGAGTTTCAATCGCCGCGTCCGCGCAGTCTTCGCATTTTGAGCGCCGGCTGCGGTCCGGGGCAGGAGGCCTATTCGCTGGCGCTGATCGCTGAGCGCGTTGCGGCCGCGCATGACGGCGAGGCGCCGGAAATCGTGGCCGTCGACATCAACGCCAAGGCGCTTGAGCGCGCGCGCCAGGGTCTTTTCAGCCATTACGAAGTGCAAAAGGGCCTGCCGGTCAGAACGCTGCTGAAACATTTCGATCAGGACGGCGAGCAATGGCGCATCAGCGCGCGGCTGCGTGTCTCGATTGATTTCCGGCGGCTCAATCTGCTCGACGATCTGAGCGAGCTCGGCGAGTTCGACGTCATATTGTGCCGCAATGTCGTGCGCGACATGGACACTGACGCCCGTGACGACGTGCTCGAACGCCTCGCCATGCTGGGCCGCGATGAGGCGCATGTGATTCTTGGGCAGGGTGAGCGGCCGAGCGAATTCAGCGACGCGCTGGTCGCAGAACGAGACCAGCTCTGGATCTATCGCACGCCGAAAATCGCAGAAACGGCGCTTGTGCGCGGCTGATCGCACCGATCGCATTCACGAAGACGTAAAAGGGGCGGCGCTGAAAAGCGCCGCCCCTTTAATGTCCGTAGACAGGTCGTAAAAGCGTCAGGCCGCTTTTTCTTCGGCCGGATCACGCAGCACATAGCCGCGGCCCCACACCGTTTCGATGTGGTGATTGCCATTGGTGGCGGCCGCCAGCTTCTTGCGCAGCTTGCAGATGAAAACGTCGATGATCTTGAGCTCGGGCTCGTCCATGCCGCCATAAAGATGGTTCAGGAACATCTCTTTGGTGAGGGTCGTGCCCTTACGGAGCGAGAGAAGCTCCAGCATCTGATATTCTTTGCCCGTCAGATGCACGCGCTGGCCGTCGACTTCCACGGTTTTGGCGTCGAGATTGACCAGAATGTCGCCGGTGCGAATCACCGACTGCGAATGTCCCTTCGAGCGGCGCACAACGGCGTGAATGCGTGCGACCAGTTCGTCTTTGTGGAACGGCTTGGTCATGTAATCGTCCGCGCCGTAACCGAGACCCTTCACCTTGTCCTCGATCCCGTTCATGCCCGACAGGATAAGGATCGGCGTGTTCACTTTGGCGACGCGAAGTGTTTTCAGGACGTCGAAGCCGGGCATATCCGGCAGGTCAAGGTCGAGGAGAATAATGTCGTAGTCGTAGAGCTTGCCGAGGTCTACGCCTTCTTCGCCCAGCTCTGTCGTATACACATTGAATCCATCGGTTTTGAGCATCAGCTCCACCGATTTAGCCGTCTGGCTATCATCCTCGATCAGCAGTACTCGCATAAACTCCTCCCCGCGAGGCTCCCGCCCGCGAGCCTCCGACATCATGGTGAATCCTGACCGGACGATTAAACGTCCTTCGCTTAAGAAAGGTTAACGGGCTTCGAGAAACGTAAAGAAATGCATCCCCAGGCAATTTTTCTGCTCCGAAACCGCCCTGTGGATGGTCCGCGTTCGGTGCAATTGAAGTCAGCTCGTTTACGTGGATGAAACGCCAACGTTTTAGGTTAGCGCTTGGTTGGAGAAGACCGACCGGCTGAGGCGCTTCGGGAGTCATGCGAGAGCTTATCGACGATGTGGCCGCGCTAGACGCTGTTTCCTATCGGGGACGCGTGGCGGCGGTCAACGGGCTGATGATCGAGGCTACGGGCCCGGTTTCCGGCCTGACGCTGGGCGCGCGCGCGCATATTGGCGCGAGCGACGGTCCGGCGTGTGAAATCGTCGGTTTTCGCGATGGCCGCGCGGTGATGATGCCGCTCGATCCCACACATGGCGTCAGCGCCGGCGCCGAATTGCATTTTTCCGCTGATCCGCCTTGCGTGCGTCCGAGCAATGGATGGCTCGGCCGCGTCATCGACGCGATGGGCGAGCCGGCTGATGGCGGCCCGGCTTTGCCGCAGGGCGCAACGCCGCGCTTATTGGTCTCCGGACCGCCGCCGGCGCAGACGCGCGGACGCGTCGGCGATCGCATCGATCTCGGCGTGCGCGCGCTCAATGTCTTTGCGCCCTTATGTCGCGGCCAGCGTCTGGGTCTGTTCGCCGGCTCCGGGGTCGGAAAATCCGTATTGATGTCAATGCTTGCGCGTGGCGCGGAAGCCGACGTGGTCGTGATCGGCCTGATCGGCGAACGCGGCCGGGAAGTGCGCGAGTTCGTCGAGGACACGCTCGGCGAAGAGGGACTTAAACGCTCCGTTGTCGTCGTGGCGACGTCGGACGAACCCGCATTGCGCCGCCGCCAGGCCGCGCATCTGACGCTGACCGTGGCTGAACATTTCCGCGACCAGGGCCTGCATGTCCTTTGTCTGATGGATTCCGTCACGCGCTTTGCGCTGGCGCAGCGCGAAATCGGCCTCGCGTCCGGCGAACCGCCGACCACGCGCGGCTATACGCCGTCCGTATTCGCTGAGCTGCCCAAGCTGCTTGAGCGCGCAGGGCCCGGTTGCGAGCGCGCCGACGGCAAGCCGCCAGGCGCCGTCACCGCCATTTTCACCGTCCTCGTCGAGGGCGGCGACCATGACGAGCCGGTCGCGGACGCCGTGCGCGGCGTGCTCGACGGCCATATCGTCATGGACCGGGCCATCGCAGAGCGCGGCAGGTTCCCGGCCATCGACGTTTTGAAATCCGTTTCGCGGACCATGCCCGGCTGCGCAGCGCCGGACGAGCAGAAGCTCATTCGCAAGGCCCGAAAACTCCTGTCGACCTTCACCGACATGGAGGAACTAATCCGCCTCGGCGCGTATGCGCGCGGCTCCGACAAAGGTGTCGACGAGGCGATCCGAGTCCAGCCCGCCCTGGAAGACTTCCTCTCGCAAGACGGCTCCGACCAAACGTCGATGGCCGAATGTTTCGAGAGGCTGGCGGCGTCTGTGGACAGCCAAGAACAGTCAGAATGACGTGAATGGAGAGGGTGATGAGAAGCATGGATAGCCTGATCCGCCTAGCGCGGTTCAAAGTGGAAGAACTTCAAAAGCAGATGGGCGGCCTCGACCAGGCGCGCGCCGATCTGGAGCGTCAGATCGAACGCCTCGCGGCCAGCGTGCCCGAGGAGCAGATCGCAGCCAACGCCTCGCGCGAAGGCTTCGTGGCCTATGGTAGCTACGCGCAGTCCGTCATTAAGCGGAAGGAAAACCTGCGCACCTCGATCTCCGAGGTCGACGCCAAGGCGGAGACGCTGCGCGCCGAGCTTGAGGCTGCATTCGCCGAGCTCAAGAAGTTCGAGATCATGGAAGAGCGCCGCCTGGCTCAGGTCGCCGCCAAAAAGGCCAAGCGCGCCCAGGATCAACTCGACGACATCGCTCAGGTCCGCCGCGTCGGCTGACCACGCAACGTTAGCGTTATTCTTCATTCACGCCCAGGCGCGCGACGGCGGAAGCCGCCGCGCGCCTGGGGTGTTGTTTTTTCTTCGCGCTGTTGCTTTTTTTCGCGCTATCGCTCGCATCCACTCGCTGCTTGAGCGCTGTTTTTCTTCGCGCTACCGCTCGGCATGCGCCTCGCTTCTTGAGCGCTGTTTCATTGATCCTGTCCGTTCTGCGGGCGAAGCTTGGCTCCTTCTGTCCAAGGGAGGCGCGCGTGCTGAAGTCGGCGATTGAAGTTCTGACCTTCAAGCGAATGCTCTCGCCCGTCCTGCTGCAGGTATTGTTCTGGAGCGGCGTCGGCGGCGTTTTATACGGAACATATGTGCTTTTCACGCTCGGCCATTGGGCCTGGCCATTGCCGCTCATTTTCGGAACACTGGCCGTGCGCGTTCTGTTCGAGCGCGCGATTCTGGCGTTTCGGACCTATGACGAGCTTTGCGCCATCCGCGCAGAGCTTGGTCGCGCGCGCGATATCGAATGAGCGACCGCCACACGCAGGCTTCCCTCGGCTGCGCGCGCTTGTCATGTTCTGCTGACAAATAACAACGGCGCATCGGGGGCAAGCATGGCGAGAAACGACGCGGTTTCGGGCGAGGCAGGGCCCGGGCTCGGCCGCATCGTCGGCTTCTGGCTGGGCTTGATCGTCGCCGGCGGGCTGCAGTTTCTCGGGCCGCCCGAGGGGCTTTCTCCCGGCGGCTGGGTCGTGGCCTCGACCGCGCTCCTGATGGCGATCTGGTGGGCGACGGAAGCCATCCCGATTCCGGCGACGTCGCTTTTGCCGCTGGTCGTGTTTCCCGCCACGGGCGTGCTCAGCGTCAATGCGGCCGGCGCGCCTTA
>JAUIEH010000246.1 GCA_030428405.1 Alphaproteobacteria bacterium | reverse complement strand
GCGACATCGGCGATGCCGGCGTTTCCGGGCGCGCAGAAGATTTTGTCGGCGGAGGCGCTTTTCGACAGACGCCAGGCGAGCGCGTGCTCGCGTCCGCCCGAGCCGATGATGAGAATGTCCATGGCGCAGCCCTTCTCGATGCTGGCGCGACCATAAACGCGCAGCGTTGCGCAAGCCACGCGCACTGCGGCGCTATGCCGAGAAAACTTGGCGATGCACGCCGGAAACGGGGGCGCGCGGGTCTGCGCCTCCGTCCTACTCGCTGTTCAAAGGCGATCGCGCTTAGAAATGCTAATGGCGCCCTGCGCGAGGCCAACGACGGACGCGCTAGCGCGAATCCAGCTTGATCTCGATGCGGCGATTGGCGGCGTAGGCTTCTTCGCTGTCGCCTTCCGCGATCGGACGGTGTTCGCCGAAGCCGGCCGCGACGAGGCGGTTGGAGGGGATGCCGCGCTCTTCGAAGAAGTTCACCACCGTAATCGCGCGCGCCGCGGAGAGGTGCCAGTTGGACGCATAGGTCGTGGAGATCGGCCGCACGTCGGTGTGGCCATCCACGCGCAGGATCCAGTCAATGTCGTCGGGAATATCGTTCGCGATTTCCAGGAGGGCGTCGGCCACGCGCGCAAGCTCGGCTTCGCCGCCTTCGGTCAGCTGCGCCGAGCCGCTCGGGAACAAGATGTCGCTTTCAAAGACGAAGCGGTCGCCGACGACGCGCACGTCGGAACGGTCGCCGAGCGCATTGGTGATGGCTTCGAAGAATTCAGAGCGGAAGCGGGCGAGTTCCTGGACGCGGCGGGCCAGCGCGGTGTTGAGCCGCTGCGAGAGATTCTCGATCTGGGCGCGCTGTTCGACGTCGCGCGCTTCGGCCGATTCCAAAGCCTCATTGAGGGCGGCGAGCTGGGCGTTGAGCGCGGCGATCTGCTGGCTCAGCACGGCGGCCTCGCCGCGCGCGGCCTCGGCGAGTTGGGCCTGTCCCTCGACGCGCGCTTCCATCATGGCGGTGCGGGCATTGGCTGCGTCGAGGTCGTCGCGCAGGCCGGCGGCGGCGCTGCGCTCGGCGGCGAGCGCGGCCTGTTCTGCGGCGAGCGTTGCGCGCAAGCCTTCGAGGTCGCTTTCCAGATCGCTTGCGCGCACGCGCTCCAGACGCAGGGACTCCCCAAGTTCGGCGATTTCGGAACGCAAGGCGTCGAGCTGGGCGTCGCGACCCTGGATCGCCTGACCGAGCGCGAACTGGGCGAGCGCGAACAACGACAGAAGAAAGATGACGACCAGAAGCAGCGTCGCCAGCGCGTCAACGAAACCCGGCCAGTAATCGCCGGAATCCGCCGAGCGTGCGCGCCGAAGGTCCGTATACGCCATCAGCGCCTGTCCCGGCGATCCGACAAGGTGTCGAGCGCTTGCGTGATGGCGCGGGCGAGCGCGCGCAGCTCAGCGCGCATCTGCTGATAGCCTTGCTCGCGCTCTTCGCCGCCCTGATTGGCGATGCGCTGCAGGGTCTGATCGATCGAGCGGATATGCACCTGCGCGCTGTCGTCGAGCGCGCGTTCCTTGATCGCGATCAGCGCCTGTTCCTGACGCGAGAGGCGTTCATTGAGCTGTGTCAGCTCGGTGGCGAGAAAGGAAAGCGATTCATTCGAGCGGATGCGGCTTTCCTCGGCCTTGTTCAGCGTCGTTTGAAGCGCGAACAAACTGTCGGCGGTTTGCTCGAAAAGGGCGGAGAGATGGCCCGGAGTTGCGCCGGAAACCTCGCCGCCGACGCCTGCCGCTGAAACACGCGAGATCGAGGACAGCCAGTCTTCAACCTCATTATAGAAACGGTTCTGCGCCTGGCTGGCCTGCAGATCGAGAAAGCCCAAAGCGAGCGAGCCGGCGAGGCCGAATATGGAGGATGAAAACGCCGTGCCCATGCCGCGCAGAGGTTCGGAGATGGCGCTGAACATCGCGGAAACGGACTCACCGCCATCGGTGGAACTCGAGAGCGTGTTCACCGTGTCGACGACGGCGGCGACCGTCTGCAACAGGCCCCAGAATGTGCCCAGCAGGCCAAGAAAGATCAAAACCCGCGTGATGTAGCGCGTGATTTCGCCGGCTTCCGACATCCGTGCACCGACGGAATCGAGCATGGAGCGGGCGGACTGGGTCGAGATGCGGATGCGTCCCGGCTTTTCCGCAAGCAGGACCGACATGGGCGCGATCAGCGCCGGCGGCCGGCGCAGCTCGACATAGCTCTCCGCGTGCTGAAAATCCCTCAGCCAGGAAACGGCCGGGCGGATGCCCATGGTCTGGTGAAACGTGTAGGCGACGCCCAGCACCAGGAGCGCGAGGATAGAGCCGTTGATGTAAATATTGGCGAGAAAGGCGTTCTCGACTTGCGGGAACAAGAGATAGCCCGCGCCGCCCAGAATGAGCACGAACATGAGCATGTTGAGGATGTAGCGCCACGGCCGCGTGAACGCGTGCTGACGCGTGCGCGCGTTTTCGCGTTCAACAACACGCTCGACCATGCCTACACCTCCGCCGCAACGCAGCATAACGCTTCGCCGACGGCGTTCATAACACGCCTGACAGCGCCTGCGAGCTTAAGCTGTCAGCGCGCGGCCGCGCGCAAACATTCCGCAAGCGGTTTGACCACGTCTTCGCCGCCCGCAGCGAGGCCGCGCGAATGAACCGGGTCTGCGCCTTCGCCGATATTCTCGACATAACCGCCCGCTTCGCGCACTAGCGCCACGCCTGCGGCCACGTCCCAGGGCGCGAGGTCGCGCTCCCAAAAAGCGTCGAAGCGTCCCGCCGCGACATAGGCAAGATCGAGCGAGGCCGCGCCGAAACGGCGCACGCCGGCGACTTTGGACGAGATGGCGTGCAACTCGGTCAGAAAGCGCGCATGGCCGGGCCGGCCGCGATAGGGAATGCCGGTGGCGATGACGGCGTCGGCGAGACCCTTGCGCGCGGCGACGCGCAGCCTGCGGTCATTCATGAACGCGCCGCGGCCTTTCTCGGCGCGAAACATTTCATCGCGCGAAGGATCGAAAATCACGCCCGCAACGATCTCGCCTTCGCGCTCCAATGCAATGGAGATGGCGTAATGCGGGATGGCGTGGAGAAAATTGGTCGTGCCGTCGAGCGGATCGACGATGAAGCGGTGCGATTTGTCGGTGCCTTCGACCTCGCCGCGCTCCTCCATCAGGAAGCCATAGCCGCGCCGGGCGGCGGACAGGGTCTCATAGACGGCGTCTTCCGCGCGCTTGTCCGCCATTGAGACGAAATCCGCCGGCCCCTTGCGCGAGACCTGGAGTTCTTCGACTTCGCCGAAATCGCGGCGCAGCACGCGCGCGGCGGCGCGTGCGGCGGCGATCATCGTCGTCATGATCGGGCTCGGCTGAGACATTGGCTGCGTTTCGTTCCGGAAAAGAGGCCGTGAAGGGGCGACACCGGCTAGCCTCGACAGCCGCAGGGGTCAAGCGGCGCGCATGCGCTGCGCGGCTCGGGCGCGAATCCGTTCATGCTCAGCCAGCATCACGGGGGAGGCCAAATCGTGAGCGAACAATCCGAGCGTCCCAACGAACAGGAAACCTCGCCGCTGCGGCGCGCGGATCTGTTTCACGGCTTGAGTTTCGTACAGATTTTGGCATGTGCGTGGCCACTGGGCCTGATCGCCGTGGGCGGTCTTATCGGGGGCGCTTGCGGCGGAGCGGCGTTCGCGCTCAACGCCAGGGTCATGCGCGGCTCAATGTCGGCGCCGGCGCGTTATGGGCTGGTCGTGGCGATAGGACTTGGCGCGATCGCCTTGTATTTCGCCATCGCCGTCGCGCTGGCCATAGCGTTTCCGAACATCTTCGCGCAGCGCTAAGCCTCAGCGGTCGCTGTCGCCGGCGTCGCCGTTCTCAGCCGGCTCGACTTCAAGCGCGTCCGGACGCTGGGCGCGCAGCGCATCTTCCAGCCAGGCGCGCAGGGCGGCGCGGTCGTCGGCATAGGCTAGCGCGTCGGGGTTTTCCGCGCGCTCAACGGCGAGCAGCGCGGCGTAGGCCGCCTGAAGGTCGTCGACGGTGTCGGCATGTTCGGCGCGGGCCCAGGCGTAACGAAACCCGCCTTGCGGATCGCCACCCTCGGCCGCCTGCAATAAAAGCGCTGTCGCCGCGGCGATGTCGTCGTCGGTTTCGGCGCCGAGATAATCGAGCCAGCCGAGATCTGCTGCGGCGGCGGCATGGCCGCCATCGGCCGCGACGGCGAACAGCTCACGCGCGCGCGCCTCGTCTTCGGCCACGCGCGCGCCTTCGAAATAAAGATAGCCGGCCGCATAGGCCGCCTGCGCGTCGCCCTGCGCAGCGGCTGCGTTCAGCCAGACCAGAGCTGCGCCGACTTCGTCTTCGGTTTCAGCTTCTTCGAGCAGCAGCAGGCCGAAATCGCGTTGAGCTTCCGTGACGCCTTCATTGGCGGCGACTTCCATGATGGCCCGGCCGCGCGCGACGTCTTCCATGCCGAATTCGTCGTCCATGAAGAGCAGCGCCAACTCGTAGCGCGCATCAGCGACGCCAAGATCTGCCGCACTGCGCAACAGGTCCGGCGCGCTCTCGCGGACCAGCCCGCCACGCTCATCTCGCGCCATCACGCCGAGGGCGAACAGGGCTTCTGCGTCGCCGGCCTGTCCCGAGCGCCGATACCAGACGACGGCTTCTTCCTCATCGCGCCGACCGCCGAGCCCGCGTTCCAGCATCGAGGCGAGCAGCGTCGCGCCGCGCGTCGATCCCGCAGAGGCGGATTGTTCCGCCATGGTGCGCGCATTGACGTAGTCGAACGCCCGATAAGCCGACAGGGCCTCGGCCAGCATCTCGGCTTCTTCGGACGCCTGAGCCAAAGCGGGCGCATGCAGGCAGAAAGCGAGAATGGCCGCCGCGAACAGCCTCATGGCGCAAGCGCGCGCTTGATGGCGGCGTTGAGCGC
>JAUIEH010000245.1 GCA_030428405.1 Alphaproteobacteria bacterium | reverse complement strand
AAGAACAGCGCCGGGACCGGGAACGCGGTCGGATTGGCGGTCGCGAAAGCCGCCGCCGCCGGATTGGTCAACGGCACGGTGAAGAAGCCCGGAAACACCGAAGTGCGCGCGGTCGGCGACTGCAGCGCGGGCGAACTCGTCGAGTTCAGGAACGGAACGTCCGTTGACGCATAAAGCGCTTCAGCGTGGAAATCGACGCTCGAGGAAACCGCGGCGTTGACTTCGGCGTAAAGTTGAAGCTGATCCGTTTCCTCGACCAGATTATAGGTCTGCGACAATTGAAAGTTACACAGCGGGAACCCGCCCGCGAACGTGCCGAATGTGCCTTCCTGGCCGCAAGCATCGTCGCGAATGCCGCCCAGCGCGCCAATATAAGTGCCCGGCATGCCGTAAGGAGACCAACCGCCCTGCGGGTTGTCGAGATAAGGCCGAAGCGCCCAGTCGCGGTCCGCGACCGCCAGTTCGCTGCGGTGCTGATAGCCTGCGCTGAGGAGAATATTGGCGTCTGTCCCGGTCCAGCCCCAGTTCAGTCCGATCTGATACTCGCCGTCTGAATCCTCTATTGCGCTGTAATTGCCGCTCACCTCGAAGCCGTCGAGATCGGTGCGGGTGATGAAGTTGACGACGCCGGCGATCGCATCGGAGCCATAAGTCGCAGCAGCGCCGTCCTTCAGCACTTCGACGCGGCCGATGGCGGCGAGCGGGAAGAGATTGATGTCGACGCCGTCCGTACGCGGAGACGAAGTGAACCGCCGGCCGTTCATGAGCACGAGCGTACGGCCCGAGCCGAGACCGCGCAGGTTCACCGTCGCGGTGCCGACGCTGAGAATGCTTGCGCGGCCGTCGAACTGATTGCTCTCGCCGAGAATGCCCGAACTCGCCGGCAGCTGACGAATGAGGTCGATCGCCGTCGGCCAGGCCTGCGCCTCGATGTCCTGACGCTCGATGACATTGACCGGAAGCGCTGCATCCTCCGGCGTGCCGCGGATGAGCGAGCCGGTGACGACGATGGTCTCGCGGCGCGAGCCTGCGTCTTCATCCGTATTTTGTGCGATGGCCGGGCCGGCCAGTCCGCCCCAGCTTATTGCGAGTATGCTGGCAGTCCGCGCAAGCGCCCGCTTTGGCATGTCATCCCCTCCCCATGCGCCTCATTGGGCGCCGCGGCCTTTGCGCCGCAATTCCGTCGGCGGAACGCTTTTCCCCGGACCGCAAGAGCCGCGCGACCAATTCCGCGCGGTGCGTCCTGATCCGCGTTCCCACGCCCAATCCGGGCGCGCCGTCATATCCAATTAGGACGTTTTGTATCCAAATAGTCAAGCTTAAGCTCATAATCCGGGCAATAACTTCCATATTGTATTCAAATGGGCACAGCGTCGCGATCGTTTCCGGCTGCGTCCTCCCCGGTGAGATCGTCCTCTTCTTGCGGGCGGCCTGTGCGCGCGGCGTCATCGGCGCAAAGGAAATCAACGATGAGCGAGAGCTGACCATCGAGCATGGCCCGGCCGGGATGAGCGCATGCGCCCATGCGCTCGGCCGCCGCGAGAAGGCCCGTTCGCGCCGGCGTCATGACGGCTTCCGCAACGACCATGTCAGGGGCCAGCGTTTCCGCATCGATCGGCAGCGGATCGTCCGCGCGCATGCCGAGCGAGGTTGCGTTGACCACGATGTCGTAACCGCGCGCATCACGCCCGCCGGCGCTCACGGTCAGCGCGGGAAAAGCGCGCGCGATCTTGTCGGTCAACGCCGCGGCGCGTGCTGGCGAGCGATTGGCGATGGCGATCTCGGCGACCTGGCGCTCAGCGAGGGCGAACGCAATCGCGCCCGCGGCGCCGCCGGCGCCGGCGAGCAGGACGCGCTTTTGCGCGATGTCGCGTCCGGCTGCGCGCAACCCCTCCGCAAAGCCTTCACCGTCAAACATGTCGGCGAACAAGCCGCCATCGGCGTTGCGCCTGACCACATTGGCGCCGCCGCAGGCGCGCGCGCGCGCGGCGGCGGCGTCGCACAGCTCGATCGTATGCGTCTTATGCGGCACCGTAACGACGCAGCCCGCGACATTACTCAAACGCCGCATCATATTGAGCGCATCCGGATAATCGTCAGCGCGCACGCAGAGCGGCGCCATGACGGCGTCATAGCCGCGCGCAGCCGCAAGCGCATTGAACGCGGCCGGCGTTTGGACCTGTGCGATCGGATCGCCGAAGATGAAACATATCTTCGTATGCCCGGTGACGGGGCTCATGGCGTCGTTTCCTCGTCCACCAAGCCGCCCGCAACCGCAAGGTCGTCGCGATACCCGGCGACGTCGTCATATTCGACGAATTCGAGCACATTGCCCTCCGGGTCGCGCGCAAACGCGAGCCAGACGCCCGGGCGCACTTCGACGCGCTCCGGCCCGGATAAGAGCTCCGCGCGCCCCTCGAGCCGGGCCAGCATGGTCTCGAGATCATCAACGATGAAGGTCAGATAGACGGCGTTGCGCCGCGACAGGATCCAATCCGGCGCCTCCTGACTCTGCGGCGCCTCGGCGGGCGCCAACAGTTTGATGCGCTCGCCCCATGGCGTCTGCAGCCGCGCGACGCGATAGCCCTGCGCCGCCAGCGCGGCTTCGCTGGCGCGTTCGGCGTCGACATCGATCACGCTGACCAGCTTGCAGCCAAGCGTTTCGACATAGAACGCCGTCAGCCGCTCCAGGTCGGAGCAGCAAATTCCAACTTCCATCGGCGCGGTCATGCGCAAGAGCAGTCCCCTATGCTGGCAGCGGCGCGCCGCAATTCGACATGACGCGCCGCAGGCAGTCGGCCACGTCCGCGCGCCCGGCGATGCCGGCGCGCTCCAACGCTTTTGAAACGCTCGGCGAGGCTTCCCCGCCGGTGACGCGCTGCACCGGCTGGTCGAGCCAATCCATCAGTCGACGTTGAATGTCGTCGGCGAGCTGAGCGCCGTAAGAGACGCCGCGCGCGCCCTGCTCGACAATGACGACATTATTGGTTTTGCGCACGCTCGCGCTGATCGTGTCCCAATCGAGCCCCGCGCGGTCGAGCGTGCGCAGATCGATGATTTCAGCGTCGACGCCCAGCTCATCGGCGGCCGCGACCGAACAGCCCACCATGGAGAGATAAGTCAGTATGGTGACGTCGCGGCCTGGTCGCACGATCTTGGCTTTGCCGAACGGAATGATGAAATCGAGGTCCTCGACGGGCGCGGCGCCGGTTTCCGCGTAAAGATCGACATGCTCGATGACGAGGACGGGGTCGTTGCACGCCAGCGCCGCGTTCATCAGGCCGACATAGTCGAACGGCGTCGATGGCGCGACGATGCGCCAGCCCGGCGAAGTGGCGAAGACGCCCGCCGGATCCATGGAGTGCTGCGAGCCATAGCCCGTCCCCATCGCCACTTTCGTACGCAGGACGAGCGGCATTTCGGACAGGCCGCCAAACATGTGCCGCGCCTTGGCGATCTGATTGAAGACCTGGTCGGCCGCGACCCACATGAAATCCGGATACATGAACTCCACGATGGGACGTACACGACCGTCCATCGCAGCGCCGCCGGCGAGGCCGACAAACGCGCCCTCGCAAATGGGCGTTCCCAACACGCGTTCGGCGAAAGCGTCGGCGAGCCCGCGCGTTGCGCCGTTCGTGCCGCCTTTCAGCCTGTGGATGTCCTCGCCCAAAACGACGATACGCTCATCCGTTTCCATACGACGTTTCAAGAGGTCGGCGATGACGTCGACGAATTTGCGCGTTTCGAGCCGGCCCGAGAAAGCATCCTCTTCCGCGACGCTCAAACCATCGAGTTCCTGAAGATCGCCGCGCACGCCGACATCGACGAACTCCGCCTTCGGCCAGAGCGCGTCTCGAATGCGCCGACGATTGCCGTCCGCTTCGCAGATCCGTTCCGCGCAACGCGCCATTGCGTCGATTGAACGCGCGCGCAATTCAGCAATGTCGCTTTCTGACACGAGATCGCGCGCGATCATCTCGCGCGCCACGCGCTCTAAGGGGTCGCGCGCGCGCCAGTCGGCTTCCTCTTGCTTGTCGCGATAGCCGAATGCGCTGCCCGGCAAGGCGCCGTTCTGGTGGAAATATCTGTAGACAGACGCCTCCACGATGGTCGGCCCCTCGCCCTTGCGCATATGCGCGACCGCCTGTTCGCAGGCGAGAGAAACAGCGAGCGGGTCCATGCCGTCGACGCGCCAGGCAGGAATGGCGAAGCCCAGCCCGCGCGATGACAGCCGCGGCTCGGCCGTAACTTCGTCGACATGTGTGGCGACCGCGTAGAGATTGTTCTCGATGAAGAACATCATGGGCAGCTTCCACGCCGCCGCCAGGTTCATGGTCTCAAGCACCGAGCCGATATTGATCGCGCCGTCGCCGAAATAAGTGACCGCAACGTCATCGCTCCCCGCGCGCAAATGTGCGAACGCAGCGCCTGCGGCCAAAGGCGCGCCGCCGCCGACAATGGCGTTCGTGCCAAGCGCGCCGGCTTCTTCCCAGCGCAGATGCATGGAGCCGCCGCGCCCCTTGCAAAACCCCTCCGAGAGCCCCGCAATCTCGGACAGCGCCTTGTGCAGAAGGTCGTGCACCGGCCCATCGAAAGGCGTTCGCGGGTCAAGACCGTCGGGCGCGACATAGTTCAGCGTCTTGGCGAGAAACTGGTGGTGGCCGCGATGCGAGCCGTTGATGTGGTCGCTCGTCCGCAATACGGCGCAGGAGCCCACGGCTCCGCCTTCCTGACCGATGGAGGAATGCGCGGGGCCGTGCACCAGTCCCTCGCCGGCAAGCTCGAGAACGCATTCTTCAAACGCACGAATGAGGTGCAGGCTGGTCAGCATCGCGCCAAGCCGCTCCGGCGCGCACGCCGCCCAATCGGCGGGCGCGCTCATGATTTCGCGCCAATGCGTCGTCGCCTGAAGCTCGACGATGTCCGCCATGCCGCCCCTCTTCATCGTTTTTCTTCGTTCGCGCGACGGCTATCCG
>JAUIEH010000244.1 GCA_030428405.1 Alphaproteobacteria bacterium | reverse complement strand
ACCGCGAACTCGACGGCATCGTCGTCGAGCATGGTGAAGAGGCCAAACCGACGACCGGATTCTCGCGCGTGTTGCAGCGTGCGATCCTGCATGTGCAATCGTCCGGGCGCGAAGAAGTCACCGGCGCGAATGTGCTGGTCGCCATTTTCTCCGAACGCGAAAGCCACGCCGCCTATTTCCTGCAAGAGCAGGACATGACCCGCTACGACGCGGTGAACTACATTTCCCACGGGATCGCGAAGCGGCCCGGCGGCGGTGATCCCCGCACGCCGCGCGGCGCATCCGAAAGCGACGAGGATCGCGGAGTGAAGGGCGGCGCTGAAGCTCTCAGAGCGTATTGCGTCAATCTCAATGAGAAGGCGCGAGAGGGCACGATCGATCCCCTGATCGGACGGTCGGCCGAAGTGGAACGCTGCATTCAGGTCCTTTGCCGAAGGCGAAAGAACAACCCGCTTCTGGTGGGTGATCCCGGCGTCGGCAAGACGGCGATCGCGGAAGGCATCGCGCTGAAGATCGTCAATTCCGAAGTGCCCGAAGTTCTCGAAGACGCCACCATCTTCTCGCTCGACATGGGCGCGCTCTTGGCCGGCACGCGCTATCGCGGCGATTTCGAAGAGCGCGTGAAAGCAGTGGTCAAGGAACTCGAGGCCCACCCCAACGCCATTTTGTTCATCGACGAAATTCACACCGTCATCGGCGCGGGCGCGACGTCGGGCGGCGCGATGGATGCGTCCAATCTCCTGAAGCCGGCGCTGCAGTCAGGCGCGCTGCGCTGCATGGGCTCGACGACGTATAAAGAGTTCCGCCAGCATTTCGAAAAAGACCGCGCGCTCGCGCGCCGCTTCCAGAAGGTCGATGTCGCCGAGCCCTCCATCGAGGACGCGGTCAAAATCCTGATCGGCCTGAAGCCCTATTTCGAGCAGTTCCACAAAATCAAATACACCAATGACGCCATCCGAACGGCGGTGGAACTCTCGGCGCGCTACATCAATGACCGCAAGCTGCCCGACAAGGCGATCGACGTCATTGATGAGACGGGCGCCTCGCAGAAATTGCTGCCGCCGTCCAAGCGCAAGAAGCAGATCGGCGTGCGTGACATTGAAGCCGTCGTCGCCAAGATTGCGCGCATTCCGCCGAAATCCGTTTCGAAGTCCGACGAGACGCAGCTGCAAAATCTGTCGACGGACCTTAAGCGCATGGTGTTCGGCCAGGATGAGCCGATTGATCAGCTCTCCGCCGCCATCAAACTGGCGCGCGCAGGGTTGCGCGAGCCGCAAAAACCGATTGGGTGTTATCTCTTCTCCGGACCGACCGGCGTCGGCAAGACCGAGGTCGCGCGCTCCTTGTCGTCCATTCTCGGCGTCGAGCTTTTGCGCTTCGACATGTCGGAATATATGGAGCGCCACACGGTCTCGCGTCTCATCGGCGCGCCGCCGGGCTATGTCGGCTATGACCAGGGCGGTCTGTTGACGGACGCTGTCGATCAGCATCCGCACTCCATCCTCTTGCTGGATGAAATCGAAAAAGCCCACCCGGACATTTTCAACATTCTCCTGCAGGTCATGGACAATGGCGCGCTGACCGACGCCAACGGCAAGAAGGTCGATTTCCGCAATGTCGTCTTGATCATGACGACCAATGCGGGCGCCTCGGACAATCAGAAAAACGCCATCGGTTTCGGCCGCGACAAGGTCGAAGGCGAAGACGACAAGGCCATCAAACGTCTGTTTACGCCGGAATTCCGCAATCGTCTGGATGCGACCATCACCTTCCAGCCGCTGTCGCAGGACATTATCGGCATGGTGGTGGACAAGTTCATCATCCAGCTGGAAAGCCAGCTCGCCGACCGCAATGTCACCTTCGAGCTCTCGCCGAATGCGCGCGCCTGGCTGGGCGAGAAGGGCTATGACAAGCTTTATGGCGCCCGCCCGCTGGCGCGCGTCATTCAAGAGCACGTCAAAAAGCCGCTTGCGGACGAAATCTTGTTCGGCAAGCTGAAAAAAGGCGGATTGGTGAAGGTCGGCGTCAACGTCAAAAAAGACGAACTCACCTTCAAAATCACGCCGTCAGACGAGGCCAAAGGCAAGCCGAAGCCCAAAAAGGGCAAGCGCAAGCCAGGCGGCGAAGACGCGAAAAACACTCCAGAATTCGCAAACTGACCGGCGCAAAGGGGGCGCGGCGTCATGATCAATCTACGCGTGACGGCAATTATTGCTGCGGCCTTGCTGGCCGCTGGCTGCGAGACGACTGGCTTTGGCGGCGACTTGTTCGGTCAGCGCGATAGCGCAGTTGAAGACGCAGCGGCGAGCGAACTTGCAGCCGCCGACGCCGGTGATGAAGACCGGTTGCCTGAACTTCGTCCGCGCCCTGATGCGCCGTCGCAGACGGACGAGAACACGACCGCGACGCAAACGGACGATGAGGCGGCTGCGCCGACGGCTGAGGCCGCCGGCGCCGATGAGCCGCGCGGGGTGACGCCTGCGGAGATCTTCGGACTGAGCGAGGAGGATTATCGTCTCGCCGTCATGCAGACCGCCGCGAGCGCGGATATCGCAATTCTGGGCGAATGCGCAGACCGCCGCGTGCAACCGGTGCGCACGGATGCGCTGGCGGTGGCTGACGATGTCATGGCTGCACTCGCCGGCGGGCGCGGCGCCGTCATTCGCGAGCGCAACCGTGTGACCGGCTGCGGGCAGGCGGAACGTCTGCACAATGTCTTTCCGTATAATCACGCCGAAAGCGGCGAGGTTCGCTACGAAACCTTCGCGCCGGGCGAGACCTTCACGTCCTTGAAGCTGCAGATCGACGTCATTCGCGGCGCGGTGACGCCGGCGGCGCGGGCTTTTGCGCAGCGCGACGGCTGTGACGCCATGACGTCTGCGCCCTGGGTCGTCGACACGGATGTGCGCGGCGCGCCTGACGGCGCCTCGCAATGGACCGAGGAGTGGACCTTGTTCGTGTGCGGCGCCCGCCACGAGCTGGAAATCGACTTTACGCCGACGGTGGACGGCGTCAGCTTCAATGCGCGCATACCCGCTGAAGGCTGAGCGCTCCGACAAACTTGCAACCGCCAGATCGCGTCCGCGCCGCACTGCAGCGCGCGGACGCTTCTGTCTGTTTTTTCCACGACGCCCCAAAAAGTGAACGCCGGCCTCGAGCCGTTGCGGATTTAGTTAATGCTTTGAAGTTAATGAAATTATTCCAAGAAATGAATGTACACTGATTTTATCATATTTTTTCGTGACTTAACGACGTGCACGGTTTGTTAAGCCTGCTCGTTAGAAGCAGTGTGTAATTCATAAATGCTTTGTATGCGCCACAGTAGTTTTACGTTCGGCGATGCCGAACCCATCCTTTGCTGCGTGACTACAGGAGAGGGCGTTCGATGCACGATTTCGTACCCGATGTAGAGAATTTGGACGACACATTGGCGAACGTGCAAATGCTCGTCGTCGATGACGTCGCCGATTCTCGACGCATGTTCCGGGAGGTCGCAAAATCTTGCGGCGTCGCCCGCCTCACTGTCGTTTCATCGGCGCAAGATGCGCTGTGGGCGCTTGAGACCCAGAGTTTCAACGTCTTGATGACGGACATCCACATGCCTGAACGCCATGGCACGGCGCTCATTCAACGCGTGCGCACACATGAACAAAGCCGGATCAGCTATATCGGGATTGTCGCAATCACGGGCGACATGCGTGACAGCACGGTTCGTAAGGTCATGCAGGCGGGTGCGGATTTTTACCTGGTCAAACCGGTGAGCCGCATCAATTTCGCCAAGCGCGCGCAGCTTGCCGGCAAGCTCGCCGATGATCGCCGCTACGGCATAATCTATGTCTAGGCGGAGCGGCTGAGGCTGTTCTCGTCGGCGTCCTCATCGCCGATTTGGACGTCATCAACATCCTCTCGGTCTGCGACGCTCTTCTCATCAGACCACTGTGCAAATTTCCTCAATGCGACGAACAAGGCGTCCAGCCGGATCGGCTTTGTGAGCAAATCATCCATGCCGGCGGCTTTGAATTTTTCATGCTCGCTGAGGATGGCGTTCGCGGTCAGACCGATGATCGGCGTCGTGGCCACGCGCAGGTCTTTGTGCGCGCGAATGCGCTTGGCCGTCTCAACGCCGTCGAGCACGGGCATTTGCACGTCGAGCAAGAGGAGGTCGAATTGAGAGGCCTCGAGCGCTGCAATGGCCTGCGCGCCGTCATCGACCAGACTGACGGTGTGTCCGGCGGCGTCGAGCAGAGCCTTGGCGACTTCCTGATTGTTCAGATTGTCATCGGCGACCAAGACGTTCATCGCGTAGCCGTCAGTATGCCGCGTCTGCACGCTGCGGGATTTGGCGACTGGCGCCTGGTTGGAGATGGGCGCTTCGATTCTAAACCAGAAACGCGAACCGCATGATGCGCGCGCTTCAGCGCCGATTTCTCCGTCCATGGCTTCGACGAGTTCGCGGCAGATGGCGAGGCCGAGGCCCGTGCCGCCAAAACGCCTTGTCGTGCTGTCATCGGCCTGTGAGAAGCGGGTGAACAGATTTGACAGAGCATCCGGATCAATGCCGATGCCTGTGTCGAGAACTTCTGCGTATAGAGACTGTGTCTTTACGTCGTAGTCGATCCTGAGATTGACTTCGCCTTGCTCTGTGAATTTGACGGCATTGCCGAGCAAATTCATCAAGATCTGGCCGATCCGCGTTGGGTCGCCGATGATCGAATCCGGCAAATCTTCCGACAACTCGGCTGTCAGTTTCAGCCCCTTGGATTCCGCGACGCCGCTAATGCTCTCGAGATGCTGATCAAACATGACGGAAGGGTCGAACGTGATCTTCTCAAGATTAAGCTCGCCAGCCTCGATCTTGGAGAAGTCGAGCACGTCGTCGATGATTTTCAATAACGCGCAAGCGGAAGAGTGCGCGACTTTGACGTGACGCGCCGTATCGCTTTCGAGCGCTTGCAGCGCGAGCACGTCGAGCATGCCCATAATGGCGTTGAGCGGCGTGCGCAGCTCGTGGCT
>JAUIEH010000243.1 GCA_030428405.1 Alphaproteobacteria bacterium | reverse complement strand
AAGCCATCGCAGCCGCGCGTCAGCGCGAGGTCGGCGCCGTCGTCGAAGCGCTCACCGACATGATCGACACGCTGAGCTTCGATTTCCGCTCCAATCCGGAAATCGGGCTGCCGCGCAATCCGTCGAGCAAGACGCGCAACATCATCCACACCATCCTTGCCCGGATGAGCGCCTGCTTCGACGAAGCCTTTGGCGATCACGGCGCTTATTCGCGCTATGAGGTGCGCTCGCCGGCGCAGCGCGGCTTCACCATCGAACACGTGCTGCCCAGCGAAGGCGGCATGGAAAAATCCTGGTTCGAAAGTCAGGCCGGCTACGCCAAGCGCCGCAACCGCATCGGCGCGCTTCTCTTGATCCGCCGCAAGGACAATGAGGCGCTGGCCGATGTCGATTTCCCGACGCGGCGGGCGGGTTATCGCGACCTCACGCGGCTGGCGCGCACTTTCCACCCGGATTTCTACACGGATGAAGCGGTCCGCGTACTCAACGAGCTGGGCCTGGAATTCGAGCCGATGGAGAAATTCGGTCCGGCCGAAATCGAAAAGCGCCACGAGATATATATTCAGCTTGCGGAGCTGACCTGGAGCTCGCGCCGCATCGCGTTCGCTGCGCGCCGCGAAGCCGCAGAAGACAGCCGCGTCTACGCCCTCAATCTAAGCCGCAGCCTGCACCCGGCTTAGGGGAAGGGGCGAACCAACCCGCCTCGCGCGCCAACCCGCCCGCACCCTCAATCCGCTGCGCCGGCCGCCGCTGCGGCGGCGTTGGCGTCCATGTCGAGGCCCCAGAAGGCGAGTTCTTCGACCTGGCGCTGGTCGCGCATGATGTCGGCGGCGTCGGCGGCAGGCGCGCTCGCGGCGTTGGTGCGCAGCTCGAACGCCATCAGATAGATATTGCCGGCGCGCGGGCCCGCCTCGAACGCGAAGTTGAACGCGGCGTTGGCGATGTTGAGCGATTCCTCCGGCAGCGATGAATCGCCTTCCGTTCCCGGCAGAATGACGATGGTCTCATGGCGCGTGTGGAAGGGATAAGAGGTCTCGATGCTCCCGCCGGCGGTCTCGCGTGCGACAGGGCGCATGGCGTAAGCAAGGAAGTCGAACGCATAGCTGTCCGAGCCCGCTTCGCGCGTATAGGGCGACGGCAGGACCACGAGTTCGGAGATAGTCAAAACGCCATCCTCATCCGTCACTTCGATCGGCTGGACCATGCGGGCTTCGCCGAAAATCTGGTCGTAGAAAGCCTCATATTCCGCCGCGAGGCCGTGATGGCCGAGTTCGCCAAGCGCTTCACGCAGGCGCTCGGCTTCTGCGCCGCGCAGCGTGGTCTCGACTGTCATCGTCACAGGCGCGTCCGGGCCCTGGGACAAATCGATCCGGTCGCGCACCCGCATTTGCGGTTCCTGCGCAATGGCGGCGGCGGAAAAGACGAACGCAGCACACAACGCTGCCAGAATGCGCGGACCGGTCATAAGAGGAGCTCCATCGATTGACGCTTGCGCATTTTGCGCGTGCGCCGTTCAGCTGTGCTTGTACTTAGCGCCTTGCGGATCGGGTCTGAACCCTTCATCCAGAGGCGCTGCGTGAAGGAACGATGAAACGATGGACTGGAAGCACGCCTGCGCCCCCGACCTGGCCACGTTCGAACGTCTCGCGCGCGACGCCTATGAGCAGATTCCGCCAATGCTGCGAGAGGCTTGCGGCGATGTCGTCATCCGCATCGAGGATTTCGCCCCCGACACCGTGCTCGATGAATTAGGTCTGGATGATCCCTTTGAGCTGACAGGGCTCTATCAGGGCGTCGACCTGACCCAGAAGTCCACGCTCGATTCGTCCGCCGAGCCGGACTTCGTTTTTCTCTACCGCCGTCCGATCCTGGATGAGTGGTGCGAGAATGGCGAGGTCGAGCTGGGCCACCTCATCGCCCACGTGCTCATCCACGAGATCGGCCATCATTTCGGCTTCTCTGATGAGGACATGCACAGGGTTGAAGAGGAAGAGGGCTGAGCCGGACGCGCGTCAAATCTCATAGCCAAAACGCTCAGCCCACGGCTCAAGCACAGACGAAACCGGCGCGAGCGGCTTTTCGTAGCGCCGCCACTTGCCGATCGCCGTGGCGTAAATCGGCTTGACGACCTGTCTGGCGCTGGGCGTCTTGATCGAGCGGCTGCGCGCGGTCGCCTGGTGGTCGAGAACGGCCTCGTTCCAATCCAGCGCGAGGAAATCTAAAGTCGCGCGCGCGCTGGCTTCCCGATCGCGGACCACTTCCTCATAGCGGGTTTCGTGCACGCATAACGCCGCTTTGGTCCGCAAATCTGCGAACAGCGCCATGCTGGCGTCGTAATAGGCGGCGGCCGTTTCCAGCCGCAGCATCGCGAACATCGCAGCGTTCATGGTGAAACGCTGCTGAAACGCGCTGAGCACGGCGTCGCGCGGATCGCGCAGCGCGAGGATGAAGCGCGCGCGCGGCCAAAGCGTCCGAATGACGGGCGCGAGATTGAGCAGAAGCGGATATTTGTCGATCGCGACGAGAGCGTTCGGCTTTTTCCGGCGCGCGGCGAAGCTTGTCAGATATTCGGCGCGCAGACCGGAAACATCGTGCTCTGATATTGTGGTCAGGCGCTGCTGAAATGCGGCGGGATCGCCGATCAGAAGCTTCGCCGCACGCGTCAGATTGTCGGTTTCCTCGACGACTTCGATTTCCGGGTGGCCTGAAAGGATTTGATCCAAAAGCGTCGTGCCCGAGCGTGGGAAACCGACAAGAAAGATCGGCTCAGCCTCATCCGCAAACTGATCGGTGCGGGCGAACGCGTCCGTTTCCAACTGCGCGATCGCGGCGCGCAACTGGCCGAGATAATCGAGATTCATCGGCTCGGCGCGTCCGGCGTGGTGCGGGCCGTGTTCGCGCTCAAGAGCTGCGTTGGCGCGCGCGTAAGCGGCGAATGAAGGCTCGGTTTGATCGAGCTTGTCCAAAGCTTCGCCGAGCAGGCCTGCGAGCACCGCCTCGTTCACATTGGACCAGGCGCGCGTCTTGAGCGCTTGTTGCAGCCGATCCGCGACCGCTGAGTGCTCGCCTGCGTCGAGCGCGATTTGCGCCCAGGCGTCGAGCGCGTTGGCGTCGTGCGGCGCAGCGGCGACGGCGTCGTCGGCGCAGCGCGTGGCCTCATCCGCGTCGCCGGCGGCATGTAGCGCGAGGGCGGCTTTTGCAAGCGCTTCGCCGCGCCGGGCTGGATCCTGGGCGGCAGTGCGATAGGCGTCAATGGCGGCCGTCCGCTCATCGAGCTTGTCGAGCGTTTCGCCGAGCATGAAACGGGCTTCGCTGAAACCGGGCTGGGCGACGAGAGCGCGCTCAAAAGCCTGGCGGGCCTCGGCGTAACGTTCGAGTTTGAACAAGGCGCGTCCGCGCGCGCTCTCAATCATCGGGTGACCGGGCGCACGCGCGCACGCCGCCTCAAGCGCTGTGAGCGCGCCGGCCGCATCGTCCTGCAACAAGCGCGCGCCGCCTTTGAAGAACAGCAAATTCACGTCATCGGGCGCGCGCCGCATCAGCGCGTCGATCAACGGCTCCGCCTCGGCGCCGCGCTGCGCCTGCAAATGCGCAAGCGCCTGGTTCAGCATGGCTTGCGGATCGGAATTCACGTCAAATAGGTCTCGACCCAGTCCGGCACGATTTCGCTGGCGGGTCCGTAATGCGCTTCATCGAAAACTCGTCCGTCATCGGATGGTTCGAGGTTCAGCTCGACCGTGCGCGCGCCGGTCTCGCGCGCCTGCAGGACGAAGCCCGCCGCCGGCCACACCGTGCCCGACGTGCCGATCGATATGAACATGTCCGCATCCGCCAGCGCGACCGCAATGTCGTCGAGATGCTCTGGATATTCGCCGAACCACACCACATGCGGCCGCAGCGCGCCGACATCGCCGCAGCCCGGACACGCATCGGAAACCGACAGATCCTCGCGGCAATTCATGACCGCCGAACACGCCCCGCAACGCGCCTTCAGTAATTCGCCATGCATGTGCAGCACATTGGCTGATCCTGCGCGCTCATGCAGATCGTCGATATTCTGCGTCACCAGAGTCAGGAGGCCGCCGCGCTCGGCAAGGCCTTGTTCGAGCTTGGCCAGTGCGAAATGCGCGGCGTTCGGCTGTGCGTCGACGAGATTGCGCCGGCGCGCATTGTAGAAGTCGAGCACCTTGACCGGATTGCGCGCAAATCCTTCCGGGCTCGCCAGCTCCATCGGATCGAATTTCGACCAGATGCCGTCGACGTCGCGAAACGTGCCGAGCCCGGACTCTGCGGAAACGCCGGCGCCCGTGAGGATGACGATGTGCTGGGCCATTAGTGTCCGGTTAGGATGAAATGCCTATTTCGCGACCGTGTAAGGCGATTCTACGGCTGAAACGCCGCTCACCCAAGAAGCGGGTATTCGGCCTCGGCGCGATAATCCGAGGCGCGCTTGCCGAGATGGCTGGAGTAAAGCGCGAAGCGGTCGACCAGGAAGGGCTCGGAGGCGAACATCGCCAGGCGCCGAACAAAGCGCGCGCAATCATCCGGCTGGGTCCCGCGCAGATAAGCCACTGTCAGATGCGGCGTGAATTTGCGCCCGTCCGGCGCCAGTCCCAGGCGGCGCGCGGCCTTGTCGCAATCAGCGGCGAGCTTTTCGAGTTGCGGGCTCTCAGCGACGCCGAGCCAGAGCGTGCTCGGCTCGCTCGCGCCGAACCAGCCGGCGCCTTTGAGTTGCAAGTCGAAACCCGTCGCGCGGATGCGCGCGAGCTCGATGTCGAGCGCTTCTGCGACATGAACGTCCTGCTCGCCGAAAAAGCGCAGCGTGATGTGAAGATTGTCCGGCGGCCGCCAGCGCGCGCCGGGAACGCCGCGCTGCAATCCCGCTAGGCGCTCGCACAGCTCATCGGGCGGCCTGATCGCCGCGAACAGGCGCAGGCTCATGAGGCCGGACGGTCCGCCTCGCGCTCCTCCACCGTGTTTCCGGAAAAACCGAAAGCGGAAAAGAAGAACAGGC
>JAUIEH010000242.1 GCA_030428405.1 Alphaproteobacteria bacterium | reverse complement strand
CGTCAGCGCGACTTCTTCGAGGTCGCCGCCGCCGACCGCGCCGCCGTCGAGCGTCCGCCGCAGGTCAGTTTCGAGTAAAGCTACCCGCAGCCAATGCGATGCGCGCGCGGGCTAAGAGCTTTGCGCGTGCGTTGGCGTGAGCTTGCAAGCGCCTACATGAGCAGCAGCGAGGGGACAGCCGGTCGAAATGCCGGCGGACGAGGTTGAGCCATGCAGGCGGTCGGGCTTCAGACCTATATCTGGAACAATAATTTCAAATCCGTGCTGCTGCTGGTCTTGTTCCCGGCGCTGTTGTTGCTGCTCGTCTTCGCGGTCCTGCTGCTGATCGAGGCGTATGGGGGCGGCGGCTATACGCTGGGCGACGGCGTCAGCGGCGCCTGGCGAAACATGCCCGCCGCGGCGCCCTTTGCATTCGCCGGCACGGCCGCCTGGTACGGCGTCGCCTATTTCGGCCACAACGCCATGATCAGCGCGTCGACCGGCGCTCAGGAGGTCGAGCGCACCGAAGCGCCGGAACTCTACAACATGCTGGAAAATCTCTGCATCAGCCGCGGCCTGCCCATGCCGCGTCTGAATCTGATCGAAAGCGACATGCGCAACGCCTTCGCCAGCGGTCTGCGCGAGGATAATTACACAATCACCGTCACGCGCGGCCTGGTGGAGGCGCTCGAGCCTGACGAGCTTGAAGCCGTGCTTGCGCATGAACTCACCCATATCCGCAATCGCGACGTGCGCCTGCTGGTGATCGCGGCGGTCTTTGTCGGCGTCGTCGCGTTTGTAGGCGAGGTTGTGTTTCGCGGCATGTTCCGGACCAATGTGCCGCGCTCGGGTCGCTATCGGCGCTCAGGCGGCGGCAATGCAGCGCTGCTTGTCATCGTGGCGTTTGGCGTTCTCGCGATCGCATACGGGCTCGCCATCGTATTGCGCTTCGCCTTATCGCGCCGACGGGAATTTCTCGCAGACGCAGGTTCCGTCGAGCTCACCAAGAACCCGGATGCGATGGTGCGCGCGTTGGAAAAAGTGACGGGCCACACCGCCGTCGAACGCGCGCCGGCCGAAGTGCGCGAGATGTTCCTGGCTTATGAGCCGTCGGGCTTTGCTGGCCTGTTTGCGACCCATCCGCCGGTGGAAAAGCGCATTGAAGCGCTGCGCAATTATGGCGGCGCGCTGATCTGAGCATATGGGCTCAGTCGACGACCACGCTCGGCAACCAGGTCGCCAGCGCAGGAAACAGCGCGACGATGAGCAGGCCGATAATCTGGATGCCGACAAAAGGCGCTGCACCGCGATAGATTTGTGCGGTCGTCACTGAAGCCGGCGCAACGCCGCGCAGATAGAACAGCGCAAAGCCGAAAGGCGGCGTCAGAAACGACGTTTGCAGATTGATCGCCATCATCACGCCCAGCCAGACCGGATCGACGCCTAACATCAAGAGCGGCGGCGCCACGAGCGGCACGACCACGAATGTGATTTCGATGAAGTCGAGGAAAAAGCCGAGCACGAACATCACCAGCATGACGACGAGAAGGGCGACCGTCGCCGTTGCGCCGTCGCTCTGCAGAAGGCCGCTCGCCGTTTCATTCATGCCGACGCCGCCCAACACCGCAGACACGAAGGACAAGACCGACTGCGCCGATCCTGAAAGGATCGACTCCACAAGCTCCTCGCCGCCCAATCCGCGAAATACGAGCGAGAACACGGTCGCGCCGATCAGTATGACGAACACCATCGATGTGATGCGCGTGGTGTCGCGGGTCACTTCCTGTGCGATGCGCGCCGGCCAGAGCCGGTAAATCGCTGCGATGAAGCCAAGCGCGGCTAGCGCACAGAGCCCGAAAGCGACGGTGACGGCGGTGGTGTCGAGGGCGTTGGCGTCGGGCCGCCCGGGGCGCAAGTCGAAGAACGAGTCCATCGCCACGACGACGACCAGCGCGATTGCGCCGAATATGACGGCGGCGTGGGTCAGCGCGTTGAAGCCGCGCCGGTCGCCCGCACGCGCAGCCGCGATCAGGGTTGCGCCCGTGGCGCCGACGGCGGCCGCCTGTGTCGGCGTCGCCAGTCCGGCAAGGATCGATCCAAGAACGGCGACCATGAGCAGCAAGGGTGCAGCGAGCGCGCCTATCAGCTCACGGAGATTGGCCTGTTCGCGCTCCTCGGGCGGCGTTGCCGGCGCAGCGTGCGGCCGGGTCATGGCGATGAAAACCTGATAGAGAATATACAGCGCGACGAGCATCAGCCCCGGGATGAGCGAGCCCGCGAACAAATCTCCCACGGACATCGTTTCGATGGTGAAAACGCCCTGGGAGCGTTGCGCCTGCTGATAAGCGTTCGACATCACGTCGCCCAGGAGGACGAGCACGATGGAGGGCGGGATGATCTGCCCGAGCGTGCCGGATGCTGCGATCGATCCGGTCGCCAGTTCCGGCGAATAGCCGCGCTTGAGCATGATCGGCAGAGACAACAAGCCCATCGTCACGACGGTCGCGCCGACAATGCCGGTCGAGGCCGCGAGAAGCGCGCCGACGACGATGACGGAAATGCCGAGCCCGCCGCGCAAGGGCCCGAACAAGGCCGCCATCGCGGACAATAATTGTTCGGCGACCTTCGATTTTTCGAGCATCACGCCCATGAACACGAACAACGGCACTGCGATCAGCACCTGATTGTTCATCACACCGAATATCCGCTGCGGCGCGAGGCCGAGGAGTGCTGTGTCGAACACGCCGAGCTGCACGCCGATAAACGCGAAGAGAAGGGCGATGCCCGCGAGCGTGAAGGCGACCGGATAGCCCGACAGCAAGGCCGCGATGGCGGCCAGGAACATCAACAGGTCGAGATTTTGGGCGAGTGACATAAACGCGCGCTCTTACAACATCTCATCATGCGGACGTTCCGGGGCGGGCGCTTCATCGCCCGCAATCACCATGGCCGCATGCGCAGCGCTTGCGCCGGCCTGGGCCAGCATCATCACCGCGAAAATCGGGATCAGCGTCTTAAGGAGGTAGACCAGCGGAATGCCGTCGGTCTCGGTCGAGCCTTGCTGGGAGCGCCAGGCCAGATCGACATAAGAGCCGGAGTGCTGAATCAGAACGAGGCACAAAGGCGCGAGCAGAAAATAGGCGCCGAAGAAATTGATGACGGCGCGCGCGCGCGGTCCCAGCCCGCCATAGATCACGTCGACGCGCACATGACCGTCCGCGCGCAAGGTCGCGGCCGCGCTAAGCATGAACAGCCCGGCGTGCAGATAGACGATCAGCTCCTGCAGCTTGGTGAAGGATATGCCGAACACGTAGCGTTGAATGGCGATGACGGTGACGATGGCGACAAGCGCGAGCGCCGCCCAGCTGACGGCGCCGCCGACAAAGCTCGAAATGCGGTCGATCATGCGCGCGAGAAACATCATCAGATCGGCAAGCACGCTTTCAACCGCGCGCGCATTGGCCGCCGTGAAAACGATATAGAGCGGCGGGATGGCGAAGAGCGGGGTCAGCGCCCAGCCGAGCCAGCCGAGCAGGCGGCCCGCCGCAGACGCATCACCGTAAAAGTCAGAGCCCGGCAGCAGGACGGCGACAAGACGCGCCGGCGCGGTCAGGGCGTGCAGCACCGGCTCGCGCAGACCCGGCGCGGCCGCGGCCGCCGTAAAGACGATACTGACGCTCAACAGCGCCAGAAAGCCGATCATGCCGGCGGGGCGGTCCTCGGCGTGTTCGCTCACGAGATGTCGTGGGCCGCGCGGGCTGCGAGATATCCGCCCTCGGAATAAGGCGCCCAGGCGAGCAGCATCCGGCGCGCCTCCATATAGCTGTCATAGATGCGGCGCGTGATCGGATCGGCGTCGGCTTGCGCCGCCACGACGTCGCGTGACAGCTCCGCGACGCGCGCCCAGACATCGTCGGGATATTGACGCAGCTGCACGCCGTGTTCGCTTTCCAGCGTCTGCAGCGCGCGCGCGTTTTCATAGGCGAATTCGTTGATGGAATAGTCCGTCACCCAGCGACACGCGATGCGGATGATGTTTTGCTCTTCCGCCGTCAGCCCGTCCCAGACGCCGCGATTGACGCCGAGCGCAAGTGCGGAGCCAGGCTCATGGAAGCCGGGACCATAATAATAATCAGCAACTTGATGGAAGCCGAAGGCGAGATCGTTCCAGGGGCCGACCCATTCGGTCGCATCGATGGCGCCCGATTGCAGCGAGGGGAATATCTCCGAGCCCGGTATGGCGACCGCCGCGGCGTTGAGCCCGCGCATGATTTCTCCGCCCAGACCGGGAATGCGCATGGTCAGGCCACGGAAATCTTCGAGCGAGTTTATCTCGCGCGTGAACCATCCACCCATTTGCGGACCTGAATTGCCGCAGGCGATGCCGATGACGCCGAACTCGCCGGAGAGTTCCTCCCAGAGCTCCTGGCCGCCGCCATGGTCGAGCCAGGCGCCGAGCTCCCAGGGCGTGAAGCCCATCGGAACGGCGGTGAAGAAGTTGAAGCCGGGCGAGCGGCCCTGCCAGTAATATTCCGCTCCGTGATACATATCCGCAGAACCCGAGGCGACCGCATCGAAGGCCTCAAAGGCGCCGACAAGTTCGCCTGCGGAATAAACCCGGATGCTCATCGCGCCTTCGGACAACTCGTCGACTTTCTGAGCCAGACGGGTGGCCATGTCGCCAAGACCGGGGAAATTGGGCGGCCAGGTCGTGACCATGCGGAACTCGCGCCGCCTGCGCGCAACAGCGGGAGCGGAAGGGGAGTTCTCCGCGTTTTCTTGCGAGCCCGCGCCGCCTTGTCCGCAGCCCGCCGCAGTCAGCGCCAATGCGCCGCCGGCAAGCAATGTTCGCCGATCCACCGGCTCGCTCATGGCGTCCTCCCCCTGTTTGCGCCGCGCATGCATGGCGCAGCGATACGCATTGTCTAACCAATATCGTGGGTGGCGCGCGAAGGCGAGACGGCTTAGCCGGCGTCGATGTCGGCGTTGGCGTCGCTGGCGGCGATTTCTTCTTCGCTCAGCAGCCGCCAGCCGCCTGAA
>JAUIEH010000241.1 GCA_030428405.1 Alphaproteobacteria bacterium | reverse complement strand
CAATCGCTCCTTCGGCGACCTCGCCGCAACGGCGCCGCTCTTTCTCATCGGCTCCATCTTGGTGTTCGCATCAGGCGCTGGCCTGCGCGCGCTGACGTTGGGCGAGGAAGCCGCCCTCGGCGTGGGGCTCAATCTCAAGCGCACGCGCGCGCTGGTCATTGTCGGAGCCTCGCTGCTCGCCGGCGGCGCCGTTGCGCTTGCCGGGGCGATCGGCTTTGTCGGCGTTGTGGCGGCTCACGTCGTGCGCCCCCTTTGCCGTCATGATCCGCAGCGCATTCTGGCGCCCGCCGCCATGCTTGGCGGGCTAATGCTCGCGAGCGCGGACCTCGCCGTGCGTCTTTTGCCGTTCGCGCAGGAATTAAAGCTCGGCGTCGCCGCCGCCCTGATCGGCGCCCCGGCCTTCATCTTCATCGCCGCCCGCATCGGGAGCGATCGCTCATGAGCGCGCGCGCGGAATTGATCGACGCCGTGCTCGAGCGCAATGGCGTACGCCTGCTAGACGGCGCTTCCTTCAGTGTGGAGACGGGAGAATTCGTCGCGCTGGTCGGGCCCAACGGCGCAGGCAAGACGACGGCGCTGCGCGCATTGACGGGACAATGGCGTCTGAGCGCCGGCGCCGCCCTGATAAATGACGCGCCCGCGGCCGATATGGGACCGCGGGCGCGTGCACGCATTCTCTCTTATCTGCCGCAGATGCGGCCCGCCGCCTGGCCGATCGCCGTCGAGGAAATTGCAGCCCTCGGACGATATGCGTTCGGCCGGCCCGGCGCGCCTTTATCAGGCGCGGAAGCGGCAGCGGTTGATCGGGCTCTCGAAGACGTCGGACTTGGCGCGAAGCGGCGTAGCGCGATCAGCGCGATATCCGGCGGCGAGAACGCTCGAGCTCATATAGCGCGCGCTCTCGCTTCCGACGCGCCGCTCCTGGCGCTCGACGAGCCGGCGGCCAGCCTCGACCCGTATCACGGGCTTCGCATTCTGCAGGCTCTTCGCGATCGCGCCGACCGCGGCGCGGGCGTCATTATCGCCATCCACGATCTGGCGCTCGCCGCGCGCTTCTGCGACCGCGCCGTTCTCCTGCACGCCGGGCGCATTCTCGCTTCCGGACCGCCCAAGGCGGCGCTGTCCGCGCAGAACCTTCGCGCGGCGTACGGCGTCGATGCGGAGCTGATTGATCTCGGCTTCGGTCCCGCTTTCGCGCTTCGCGGTCTCGCCGATCCGGGATGACGCAGCGTTTTTCAGTGCGCTGTGCATGCCGAGGACGCGCGCCTTAAACGACGTGCTGCGGCTGGGACGTTGCTCGACGCCGGCGTGTGCGCTCGCCGGCAAGGCGGGCAGATATGCGCCGTTCTCACCAACCAGACGCGGCCGCCGACGACCGCCGCCCGGACGCGGCGGGGGCTGATCAAGGCCCGCGCGCGGCTGGGTGTGAAGCTGACGCGCGGCCGGCTGTCCGCTGGCCGACATGCGGCGGGCGAAGGCGCGGACCAGACCGACGAGAAGGCCGATGAAGCCTGCGACCAAAACCACGCCGACGGCTGCGACGCGACGCATGCTGGAGGACTCGGTGGGCGGCGTTGCACGCTCAACGACGCGGATCGTGTCGATGGTCTGCTCGGCCAGCGCGCGCACGGCGCGTGACTGTTCTTCCCGCTCGACCATCCGGCGCACCGTCGCCGTGACGGCTTCGCTTTCGCGCTGCAGGCGCTCATAGGCCGGCGCGAGCTGCTGCAGATGCTGCTGACGTTCGCGGGTTTCTTCCAGCTGTCCGCCAAGCGCTTCGACGCGCTGCTGCAACGAGGCTTGTTCAGCCTGAAGCTGGAGGCGCTCGGTCATCAGCGTGGTGTAGATCGGGTTCGGCCCGACACGCGTCAGACCGCCCGGAATCTCTCCGGCCGAAATTGCTTCCTGAATGCGGGCGATACGGGCGTCGATCTCAGCGACCGTGCGGCTGTCGGCGTCGAAACCGGCGAGCAGCTCTTCACGCTCGACAAAGAGTTCCTGCAGACGCGCATTGGCGGCGTTGTCGACATGGACCTGTTCGCGCGCCGGGATCGTGTCCAGCGTCGCGGTGATGGCGGTGAGACGGCCGTCGACTTCACGCAGGCGCGCGCGCGAAGTGTACAGTTCAGACGCAATCTGTGCGGCGCGCTCGCGCGCGCTGGTGCGCTCGCCTTCGAAGTCGCCGATTTCGTTCTCCGTCAGAAACGCCTCGATTTCGCTGTTGATCACAGCCAGGCGGTCTTCGGTGTTGCGGCGCTCGCGCGAGAGGCCTTCAGGCGGCGTGCCCAACAGGACTTCGCGGCGATAGGCCAAGTATTCATCGATCATCGTGTTGGCGACGAGCGCGGCCACTTCCGGGTTCTCATGGCGCATGCGCACCGTGATCGTCGGCGAGTTCGGCAGAACCGTCACGGTGAGGCTGTCGCGCAATGCGCGAACGCCAAGTTCCACCGAACGCGTATCGGCAGCGTCTGCATGGGAGCCATTCACCGGCAGAAGCGTGGACATGCCGACACTGCGCACGACACGGCGCTTCAGTTCATCCGAGGAAAGAAAGTCGGTCTCGGCCTGAATGATCTGCTGCGGCGTCAGGATCGAGCGTGCAGCGGAACTGTCGCCCATCACTGGATTTTGCAGGTAAGCGTCGTCATAAAGCACGAGCACGCGCGCGCCCGCGAGAAAATAGCTCGGCATCTGCGTCACTGCAGCAATGCCGGCGACCGCGATCACCGCCGCCACAAGGAGCATGACGATCTTTTCGCGCCACAGCATGGCGATCAATTCGGCGAGCGTGAAATTGTTCGCTCGTTCGCCCCACGCGCGCGCGCCGTGGCCTTCAAATGAACCGTATACGGCCACTTCTCGTCCCCCATTGTGCCGTGACATATCCCCTCACAGGCGAGACAGCTTTCAAGATTAGAAAACTTGAATAACATCCCTATGCCAGATCGCCCAGGGGATGAGTACTGAAAATGTCTCAAACAGCGTACAGGTTTTGCAGCACTATCGTGAGGCGGGATAATTTTCGCCTTTTTGGTTACTTGGTTCGCCTAGATGGGGTATTTCGCCAAATGTTCACGAAAGCGCGATTCATCGCACTGTTCGCTGCGACCGGCCTTTTGGCCGCCGCATGCGCAACGACGCCGCGTCCGACGGCGGATTTCCAAGATACGCCGTTCCAGGATTGGTCGGACGCTCGATCGGAATATATTCTCTATCCAGGCGATGCTCTGGAGATGACTGTTTATTCCGCGCCTAGCCTGTCACGTACCCTCACGGTTGCGCCGGACGGCCGGATTCACCCGCCGCACACCCAAGCCATTCTGGCTGCGGGCCGCACGATTGATGACGTCGAAGCCGAATTGCTCGACGCGCTTGATGACGAATTGCTGTCGCCGGAACTCGACCTTCGCCCGGCCAGCTTCGCCAGCCAGCGTGTCTTTGTCGGCGGCGAAGTCGCAAACCCGGGCGTTTATGAAATCCCGGGCGACATCGGCGCGCTCGAAGCCGTCATGATGGCCGGCGGCTGGCAAAATACGAGCGATCCGAGCTCGGTCATGATCCTGCGCCGCGGTTCGAATGGCGGCGCAATGATGCGCCAGGTCGACCTGCTCGGCGGTCACTCTGATCCCGCGCACGCCGACATCACCGTTCTGCAGCGCTTCGACGTGGTCTATGTGCCGCGCTCCGGCATCGCCGAATTCAATCTGTTCGTGCGCCAATATCTTCGTGAGGCGCTGCCGATCGACTTCGGTCTCTACTACGATCTGAACCGCTAAGCGGCGACGATCAGGCGAAAAGCTGAGAGGCGGGCCGTCCCCTGGCGGCCCGCCTCGACGCGTTTCTGGGCGCTGAAAAAGTTAAGACCTTAAAAGGTTAAGCGCTGAGGAGGCCGGCGGTTTCTTCCAGGCCGAGCGCAAGATTGGCGTTCTGCACCGCCTGGCTGGCTGCGCCTTTCAACAGATTGTCGATCGCACAGGCGAGCACGAGACGGCGCTCGTCCGGGACGGCGACCACGCCGCCGACGATCGCGCCCGGCTTTTCGCGAATGTCGGCGATTTCGGGCGAAGCCTCGACGACTTTGACCAACGGCTCGCCGGCATATGCGTCAACGAGTCGCGCCTGCGCATCGTCCTGACTCAGAGTTTCGGCGAGTCCGAACTGCACAGTGGCCTCCAGGCCGCGGAAAAAACCGGCGACATGCGGGCTGAAATTCACCGCGCGTCCGCCGAGATGGCGCCTGATCTCGGCTTCATGACCATGACCTGCCGGCGCGTAGGGCATGACGCTGTCGCGCAGACGCTCCACATCGTTGCGCGGCGAAGGCGTTGAGCCGGCGCCGGAATAGCCCGACACGCCGAACGCCGCCGCCGGTCCGCTGAGCAGCGACGCAAACGGTGCAATCGCGAGCTGAACCGCCGTTGCGAAACATCCCGGATTGGCGATGCGCCTGGCGCCGCGCAAAGTCTCTCGATGATGCTCGGGCAGGCCATAGGCCCAGTCATCGTCGAAGCGATGATCCGCCGAAATGTCGATCAGGACGACGTCGGGCGCCGCCCGCGCGAACGCCTCGACATAAGGCGCGGATGCGCCATTGGGCGCAGAGAGAAAGCACACGTCGAGGCTGCAGCCGGCCGCACCGTCGGGATCCGGCGCAACGACGGTGAGAGCGCTCGTCACGCCGGGCGCGATGTCTGAGACCGGCTTGCCCGCGCTTGCGCCTGAGGCGACGTAAGCGAGGTCAATTTGGGGATGGGCGTCAATCAGCCTGGCGAGCTCTGCGCCGACATAGCCGCGCGCGCCCACGACGCCTGCGCGAAAACTCATGTCGCCGCCTCTTCCATGGTCGCCGGCTTGCTTGAGGCGGCTTCAACGAGTGACATGATTTCGGTCAGGTCATCGACCCCGCGCCAGTAAATCACCCAGTCACGACGCAAAATCGAGCCGTCGCTGTTACGGTTGTAAAAATCCGTTATCGGATTGTCGGGCCGCGAGCGCCATACGATTTTCGGCCAGTCTTCGACCATGCGCCGCCA
>JAUIEH010000240.1 GCA_030428405.1 Alphaproteobacteria bacterium | reverse complement strand
GCGTCTGGATCTTGAGACGCGCATCGACGACGGCACGGTCACGCTGAAGGGCGAGGCTTTCGTCGCTCTCGACTGAGCGCTCGCGCGCTTACGCTTTTTCCAGAATATGCACCGCACACGCCGTGCCTAGCCCGACGACATGGGTCAGGCCGCGCTTGGCGTTTTCGACCTGGCGCGCGCCGGCCTCGCCGCGCAGATGCAAGGCGACTTCATACATATTCGCGATGCCCGTGGCGCCGAGCGGATGGCCTTTCGACAACAGCCCGCCTGAGACATTGACCGGAATTCGTCCGCCCAAGGCCGTTTCGTCGTCATCAATCATGCGGCCGGCTTCGCCTTCCGCGCACAGGCCGAGATTTTCATAGTGCAGGAGTTCGGCCGTCGCGAAGCAGTCATGCAGCTCGATGAGGTCGATGTCGTCCGCACCCAGACCTGCTTGCTCATAAGCCTGCTTCGCCGCCAGTTGGGTGACGGAATTGACGTCCCACATGGTCGGGTTGCGCGGGTTCCACGGATCTGACGCCAGGGCGGACGCGCGCACGCGAATGGCGCGATCAAGGCCGAGCTCCTTGGCCTTCTTCTCAGACACCACGACCGCAGCCGCAGCGCCATCGACGTTCACGGAGCACATCAGCTTGGTGTTGGGATAAGCGATCATCTCCGCGCCCATGACTTCCTCGAGCGGGGTTTCCTTCTGATACATCGCCTTGGGATTCATGGTGGAGTGGTGATGGTTCTTCACCGACACCTTGGCGAATTGCTCAAACGTCGTGCCGTATTTGGCGGCGTGCTCCATGCCGGATTCGGCGAACACGCAGGGCATGGAGGCCGAGCCGAAAAGACCCTCATGCGAGATCGCGGTCTCTTCGCCGCCGCCGAGCATGCCGCGCGGCATTTTCTCAACGCCGACCGCGAGCGCTACGTCGCAAATACCGGCTTTGACGGCGATCCAGGCTTCGCGGAACGCCGCAGCGCCCGTCGCGCAGGCGTTTGAGACATTCGTCACCGGAATGCCAGTCTGGCCGATCTGGCGCATGACGTTCTGGCCCGGCATCTCGAAAGAGCCGAACACGGAGCCGCAATAAAGCGCCTGGACGTCGCGCACGCCGAGGCCGGCGTCGTCCAGCGCAAGCAAGGCCGCCTCGCCGCCCAATTCGCCAAAGCTGCGATCCGGGTAGCGGCCGAATTTCAGCATGTCGATGCCGGCGATATATGCGTCCGCCATGGTCAGGCTCCTTGTTCCGCCGGCTCAAAGAAATAGGCGATGTAAGAACCGCCCTCTTTGTCCGTACGCCCCAGCGCGTCGTCGAAGGTCACGCGCAGCTTCATGCCCGGCGTGATGGTTTCGGGCGTGGGCGGAATGTTGATCAGATTGCCTTTGAGCGTGAGCCCGTCGTCCAGGTCGACGATGGCGGACACAAACGGCGTCGCAACACCCGGATAAGAGCGCGCGACGATCGAATATGCGTGCAACACGCCCGTCTCTGCGGCGCGAAAACTGTCATAGCCCTCGCGCGCGCCACAGGCCGGACAGGCCAGCGGCTCGGACGTCATCACAGCGGCGCAGCTCCTGCAGCGCTTGCCTTCGATGTAAGGACGCCCGCCCGTTTCGAACTTGATGAATTTCTGGGCCGGTTTCGGATCGGTGCTCATGCGCTCTTTCGTTTTGCTCGTTTTATTCATTCGCCGGTGAATTTCGGCGTCGACTTGTCGATAAATGCGTCAACGGCGGCTTTGTGGTCGCCCGTCTCATGCGCGAGCGCCTGATAGGCCGCTGACAATTCGAGAATGTCGGGCAGCCGGCTGTGCTGGGCTTCACGCAATAAGCGCTTGGCCATGCGCACCGCGCGCGGCGGATTGACCGCGACGCGCTCGGCTAGAGCGCGCGCTTCATCAAGCACGCTCTGCGCGGGCGCAAGCGCATTGACGAGACCGATCTCCAGCGCCTTGTCGGCGGTGATGACGTCGCCTGTCAGGATCATCTCGGCGGCGCGCGCATAGCCGATCGCGCGCGGCAGGATCCAGGCGCCGCCATCGCCCGGCACGATGCCGAGCTTGACGAAACTGGACGCGAATTTGGCGGCGTCCGAGGAAATGCGCATGTCGCACAGGCAAGCGAGATCGCAGCCCAGACCGATGGCGTGGCCATTGACCGCAGCGATGGTCGCAATCTCGACTTCCATCAGCGCGCGGGGAATTTTCTGCACGCCGGCTTTGTAGTTGAGGCGCGTGGCGTCGGGACTGTCGAGCGGGCCGATGCCGTTGCGGTCGCGCATCGCCTTGATGTTTCCGCCCGCGGAGAACGCAGAACCGGCGCCGGTCAGTATCATCACCGAGACTTCGGGATCGGAGTCGGCGCGGCGAATCGCTTCGACGAGTTCAGCGCAATCGGAGTGCTCTGCGATGGCGTTGCGCGTATCGGGACGGTTCATTGTGACCGTCGCGATTCGGCCCTGCTTTTCGTAAAGCGCGAAAGCTTCGTGAGTTTCAGTCATATCCTACGTCCCGGGCGTGTCTGGAGAGGTCAGCAAAGCGCACTGGCGCGCAAGGCGGATGCGGGTCAGAAACGGGACATATCATCCACACGATCATGGCCGCGATGAAAGGTTTCGTCGCCTTGCGCGATGCGAGCGCATCGTCACGATGGCGTCAGCGTTTGAGAAGCGGGCTGGGGCCGTATGCCGTCTACTGCGCTTGATGGAATAACGGTCTTGGACCTGAGCCGCGTGCTCGCGGCGCCGCTGACCGCACAGCTTCTCGCCGACATGGGCGCGGAAGTGATCAAGGTCGAGCGTCCGGGGCTTGGCGACGAGGCGCGCGAATATGGACCGCCCTTCCTCAAGTCCGCCTCCGGCCAGCCGACGGATGATTCCGCCTTCTTTTTGAGCTGCAACCGCAACAAGAAGTCCGTCAGCGTCGATTTCTCCAATCCGGCGGGTCAGGACATCATCACCAAGCTGGCCAAGCGCGCCGATGTCGTCATCGAGAATTTCAAGACCGGCACGCTGGCGCGCTACGGGCTCGACTATGAGAGCCTGCACGCCGTCAATCCGAAGCTCGTCTATTGCTCGGTCACAGGCTTCGGACAGGACGGGCCCATGGCCAAGAAGCCGGGCTATGACGGCATCTTCCAGGCGATGAGCGGCATGATGAGCGTGTCGGGCCATCCCGACGGCAAGCCGGGCGGCGGGCCGATGAAGGTCGGCATCTCCATGGTCGACATCTTGACCAGTCTTTACGCGAGCAACGCCATCCTCGCCGCCTTGCGCCATCGCGATACGAGCAGCGGCGCCGGCCAGCATATCGACATGTCGCTTCTCGATTGCGGTCTCGCCTCGCTTTCGCATTACGCGATGAACTTTCTGGTCTCGGGCGAGTTGCCGCAACGCCGCGGCAATGGCGGCTTTGGCGGCGTGCCGTCGCAAACCTTCAAATGCGCGGACCGCGAGATATTCATCGTCGCCGGCAATAACGGCCATTTCGGCCGGCTTTGCCAGGCCATCGGCCATCCCGAGCTCGCCCGCGATCCCCGCTTCAGCGACACCGCCCAGCGCATCGTGAACCGGGATGCGCTGCTCGAAGAGCTCGGCGCCATCTTCATCGAACAGCCTGCGGATGACTGGCTCGCCAAGCTCGACGCAGCCGACGTGCCGGCAAGCTCGGTCAATAATCTCGCCCAGGCGCTCGAAGAGCCCCAGATCAAACATCGCGAAATGGTCCAGACGACGGAACACGCCGTCGCCGGACCGATTCAGTTTCTGCGCAATCCTATCCGCTTCTCCGAAACGCCGATCGAAAACTACTCCGCGCCGCCTGTCGTTGGTCAGCACACCGACGAGGTGCTCGACACGCTCGGCTTCACCGAATCCGAGATCGCCGCGCTGCGTGAGAAAAACATCATCTGAAATCAGCGCGCGCCCGTTCGCCGCCGCGCTTCGCTATTCCTGGGAGTCCGCATCATGACCGAACACATCATCACCGAAAAAGACGGCGCCATCGGACGCGTCATTTTCAACAAGCCCGAGAAGATGAACGCCATCTGCCTGGATATGTGGCAGGGCATGGGCGACGCCATGGCGCAGTTCGAGGACGACGACGAGGTGCGCGTCGTCGTGTTCTCCGGCGCCGGGGGCAAGGCGTTCGTGGCCGGCGCGGATGTCGGCAAATACGAGCAGGAACGCGGCGATAAAAACGCTCAGGAGCATTACGCCGCGACCGGTGAAAAAGCGCTGCAGGCGATCTACAAGTCGAAAAAGGTCACTGTCGCCTCGATCGACGGATATTGCATCGGCGGCGGCGTTTCCGTCGCGCTCGTCTGCGACCTGCGCTATTGCTCGGCGAAATCCTCATTCGGCCAGCCGGCGATGAATATCGGCATCGGCTATCGCTATTCGTCCTTGCGCCGAATGGTCGACATTATCGGCTATGGCGCTTCCAAGGACATGCTGCTGGGCGGTCTGCGCTTCTCGGCGGAAGAGGCTTACACCAAGGGCCTGGTCGGCCGCGTGCTGCCCGACGATGAGTTCCAGCCCTGGATCGACAAAGTGGTGAGAAACATCTCTGTCGGCGCGCCCCTGACGGCGGAAGACGTGAAGTTCACGCTCTGGACCTATGCGCAGGATGAATCCAAGCGTGACCTCGAACGCTGCGAGGAGTTGTTCCAGATCTGCTACGCCTCGGAGGACTACAAGGAAGGCATTCGCGCCTTCGCCGAGAAGCGCAAACCCGTCTTTACCGGGAAATAAACATCATCAGGCCGGCGCGTTCGCTCAGGCGGACGCGTCGCGCAGCGCGGCCTCACGCCGGCGAATGCAGTCCGCTCGCCATTGCGAGCGGCGCACCTTGCCGGCTTCATTGCGAACGGGCTGGGTCGTGAATTCAACCGTGTGCGGATGCTTTTCCCGCGCAAGCCGGCCTTCCAGCGCCGCCAGCACGCCCGCCTCGCTCAGCGCAACTCCCGCTGCGTCGTCGATCTGAATGACGGCGTGGGGAACCGAGCCGAGATCGTCATCCGGCAGCCCGACGACGACGGCTGCGGCCACGCCGTCAATGGTTTCAATGGCCGCTTCGAT
>JAUIEH010000239.1 GCA_030428405.1 Alphaproteobacteria bacterium | reverse complement strand
GCGCGATGGTCCAGCCCATTTCCGGCGTTTCCCCGAAGGAGGGCTCGATCGGGCGCTTGAAATCAGCGACGCCGACATCGCCGGCGTAACGGCCCGTCTCGCGATCCTCGACCGCCCAATAGCCAAAACCGAGATGCGCCCATAATCCGGCATAGCGCAGGAACGCAAACCACGCTTCATCGCGCGGGCGCGGTTTGCCGCCGATATGGCGCGTCATCTCCGGATCGCCCCACATGGCGACATAATCTTCGAAGTCGTCAAGCTTGTGGGCGCGCAGGATCAGCCGCTCCGTCTCGAGGCGCGGCGCGAGCGCTTCGGCGACCGTAATCGCTTTCATGGCGCTTCCGTTATTTCAGCATCGGCGCCGACAATGGCGATCCAGGACGCATCCGCGCTCACCGCGATCCGGGTTGCGCTCTCAATGCCGTGTGCGGACAACTCGGCGACTTCGCGCCATTCGGCTTCGCCCGCGGGCAAGAAATAGAGCGCGCCCGCATCCGCCGCGAAGGCGCCGGTCAGCCCGTCGCCGTCGTCATTGCGAACGAGCGCGAAGTCCTGCGCCTCGCCGGGAAGGTCGAAGAGATATTCGCTTTCGCCGTCGTCCACGGTCAGGCTGTAGACGGCTGCGCTTGCATCCTCGCGCGGGGCCGAGAACATCACGCCGCCGCCGGGCAGGGCATGGATGGAGCGTCCGGGGTTTTCGAAGACTGTCGAGGTTTCAAGCGTATCGAAATCGAAGGATTGCAGCGTCATCGGCTCTCCGAGCACGAACATAACGATGGCGCCTCCGCTTTCATCCCAGGCGTAATAGCCGACCGGGTCGAGATCGAGCACGGGCGTATAAGCGGCTTCCAGCGGTGCGGAGATATAGACATTCTGTACGCCTTCTTCGTCCTGGCGCACGACGGTGACGTGTTCTTCCGCATTCGGCGGACGCTGGGGCGAATACTCGCCCACGCCCGGCGTGACGATCACGGCCTGGCGCTCGCCGGTTTCGATGTCGTAGCGGAAAATGTCTGTCGTGCCGTCATCTGTCTCGGCGGAATAGAAAAACGCCGCCGCATCGCGATCGAAGAAGGGCTGGTTGTCATAGCCTGCGCGGTCGGTCGCGTTCGCAAACTCGCCGAGGCTGGGCGCGCCAGCCTCGTCCCAGGTGAGGGGGGCGAGATAGATGTCCATGCCCGGCAGCCCCGGCGGCGGGGCCTCTTCGACGTCTTCATCGGCGCTTTGTGCGAAAGCGGTTGCGGCGTAGAGCGAGGCCGTCGCGATCAGAGCGAAGCGGGCGGAGCGAAGGCGCATGAACGGTCTCCATCAATCGCGCCGGCGGGACCGGCGATGGGAGACAGTTTATGGCGCCTCAGCGTGGAGAAAAGCGCCAAGTCAGATCGCTGCGGGAAAAGCAAGCAGGCGGGCGGCTGATCGGCGCTTCGGGCGCGATCAGGCCGCTTCGAAATCGACGCCGGCTGCGGTTTCCGTCTGCCAGACCACGCGCGCCCAGCTGTCCAGACCCAGCGAGGGGGCGTGGACATAGACCGTGTTGGGCAGGGTCATGCGGCGGAAGAAATCGATGCGCGCGCCGCCTTCGTTCAGGTTCTTGATGGCGCAGGGCAGCTTCTCGCCGACCGGCAGCGTCATTTCCGCTTCACGGAAGACGGGTTTGCGTTCGTCGCGTTCACGGTGGTGATGACGCGCGCCCAGATTGAAACACCGGCGTCCGGAATGTCCGAATTCGGCCGTTTCCGTCGCGCGCGGCGCCGGATGCGTGTTGGCGACCTTCTGCAAGCGCTCGGCGAGCGGAGCGCCTTTGCCTTTAGAATGTCCAGCCTTGTTGAACACGTCTCATTTCTCCATCGGCTGGCCGGAATCTCATTTCGGGCCGCCGTCATAGGAATATAAGCAAGCGAGGCGCCCGCCATACTAATATCGGCCGTCCGATCGGGGTGAAATGAGCCTATGGCTAATGCGCGGTAAACGCGCGCGCCAGCGCCGATCCAAGCTGGGGCGGGATCGCCAGCCGGTCCTGAACGGCGCGGCGAGGCGACTGCGCGCCAATTATCCGAACGCTTGAGTTCAGTCAGTCTGACGAATGGCGGCCGCAACGCGCCAGGCGTTGCGGCTCAGCCTTTCACGCAAAGCACTTGCTTGAGCGTGTGTTCGATTTCGACGAGGTCGCTTTGCGCGGCCATGACTGCGTCGATGTCCTTATAGGCGCCCGGCGTTTCATCGAGCACGCCCTGGTCCTTGCGGCACTCCACGCCTTCCGTGGCCAGACGGTGGTCCTTCAGCGTGAAGGCCGACTTCGCCGCAGAGCGCGACATGCGCCGGCCCGCGCCATGGCTGCACGAACAAAAACTGTCCGCTGCGCCCTTGCCGCGCACGATATAGGACTTCGCGCCCATCGAGCCGGGGATGATGCCGAGCTCGCCTTCGCGCGCCGACACCGCTCCTTTGCGCGTCACCCAGACATCCGCGCCAAAATGATGCTCGCGCTCGACATAATTGTGGTGGCAGTTCACCGCCGTCTTATCGAGCTTGAACTTCGGCAGGACGCTGCGCAGCGCCTTGAGCGCGCGGATCATCATCGTGTCGCGGTTGAGCGCAGCAAATTCCTGCGCCCAGCCGACGGCCTCGACATAGTCGTCGAACAGCTCCTCGCCCTCGAGGAAGAAGGCAAGGTCCTTGTCCGGGACATGGAAGTCGAGCACGCGCCGGGCGAGTTCGTCGCGCGCCCGCGTGATGAAATACTCGCCGATGCGATTGCCCGCGCCGCGCGATCCCGAGTGCAGCATCAGCCAGACGCGGTCGTCTTCATCCAGACAAAGCTCGATGAAGTGATTGCCGCCTCCCAGCGTCGCCAATTGCGTTTCCTGGCTGCGCGAGGACGCCTTGGGATGCTTGTCGATAATGGCGCGGTAGCGCGCGTGCAGCCCTGACGCTTCGTATGCCGATGAAACGCCTGTCGGCGTATCTCGGTGCACGCCGCTTTTGCCGTTGCCGACCGGCACGGCGTGTTCCACTGCGCTTCGCGCCTTGGCGAGACTGTCCGGCAGATCCGAGGCCTTCAGCGACGTGCGCGCCGCCGACATGCCGCAGCCAATATCGACACCGACGGCCGCCGGGATGATCGCGCCCTTTGTCGGAATGACCGAGCCGACCGTCGCGCCGCGGCCGAGATGGACGTCGGGCATGGCGGCGACATGGGAGTGAATGAAGGGCAGGGCCGAGATATTGCGCAATTGCGCAACGGCTTCGTCCTCCACCTCCACGCCCTTGACCCAGGCATAGATGCGGCCCGAGTCCGGCGCGTCGAGCGCTTCATATGTCGTCTTCTCGCTCATCATCACTCAGGTCCGCGTCGGACGAGCCTCCTTATGGTCGTGCGCACGCGAGGTCACGCGCGGCAGGGGCGCGGCTTCTTGCTCAGCGGAATGTCGGAAATATGGCGCGGCGTGGCGCTGCGGCCTCACACCGGCGAAGAGACGACGGGTTAGGCCGCCGCGCGGTGGTTTTTCATGTCCGGCGCCGTCAAGACCGGCAAGTGCAAGACCAGCGCGACGCAGTCGGGCGAGGCTTGAACGTCGACGCCGCCGCCACACAATTCGCAGATCCGGCGTGCGGCCTGTGTCGGAATCCAGTGCGCGCCGCCGGTCTCAAACGCCTTGGCGTCGAGTGCGCCGCCGCGCACGTGAATTTGCAGGTCTTCGCCGTCATCGCTGGCTGAGAAGCGCAGCTCGACTTCCTCACCGCCAGTGGCGTCGATCATGGTTGCGAGCGCGAAACCCAATGCTTTCTCGATCAAAGCGCCGTCGCCGCGATACTCACGCGAAAACTCGGGGGGGATCTCGACGCAAACGCCGCCACGCTCGCGCTCTTCGAGCGTGACCTTAGTTGCGTTCTGCACGCATCGCTTCAGCGAGAAAACGCCGTTCTGAGGTAGGATCTCATCACGCGCGATCTCGGACATCGCCTTGATCTGAGCGACAAGCGCGGCTGTCCGGCGCGCGCTTTCATCGACACAATCGGAGGCGTCGAAGATTGTGGACTCATCCGCGTCCGCAACAAGTCCCTTGATCTCGAAATTCAACCGGGCGGACTCGCTCGTAAATGCGTCGAGCATCAATTCGAGATTTGCGGTGCGTTCGGACTGTTTGCGCATCGTGTGCGCATATTCGTCCGATACCTGATGAAAATCGCGCGCCATCTCAAACTGTTCGACCGCCATCGCCGCGAAATCCGTCAGATGCCGAAGCTTCTCGGCCGGCAAGTCAGTTGCGGTTTTGTAGATCACGCAAAACGAGCCGAGGCGGTTGCCGCCTGAATCGATGAGCGGGGCGCCGGCATAGCTGCGCAGTCCATCCCGTCCCGCAACGAAGGGGTTGTCTTGGAAGCGCGGGTCCACGGTTGCATCGCGCACATAGAAGATGTCGTCACCGAGGATCGTATAGGCGCAAATCGCATCTTCGCGCGGGCTTTCGCGCTCGATATTGAACGGCTCGCCGTCGCGCCCAATGGCCGATTTCAACCATTGGCGCTCTTCATCGACGAGCGAAATGACGGCGGCGTCGGCGTCGAAAATGCGAGCCGCGAGGCGGGTGATGCGGTCGAAGCGCTCTTCGGCCGGCGTGTCGAGCGCGCAGAGCTCATGGAGCGCGAACTGGCGCTGCGCTTCATCACGCGGATAGGGCGCTGGAATAGACATGGTGCGAGCCGGTTTCCTTATTCGGAACCGAAGCTACGCCTTATTGCCTAAAGCACGGTAAAAATGCAGCTTTTACGCGCAGGCGCGAGCGTTGCTCGCCTCAACGCCGCACCGGCCTAAAACCAGCGCGCCTTCATGTCGCGCAAAAAAGCTGGCGTCAGCCGAACGCCGCTCGCATCGCCGATGACGGAATCAATCGTGCAGCGCGGACACATCGCGGTGTCCCCGGCCTCGTCGCGCACCCACTGAGCGACGTCGGCGGCGGGAAAGCGGCTCTCGCAGTAAAAGCACGCCGCTTCATTGCTGGCTTCGATCGATTTGCGGTTGGCGAAGCTTTCAGCGTGCGCACGCAGCATGGCGCGCTCCGTCTCATCGC
>JAUIEH010000238.1 GCA_030428405.1 Alphaproteobacteria bacterium | reverse complement strand
CTGATCCGCGCAACCGGCGCGCCAAGCTGCACGCCCGCCGTCGTGAACGTCACATTCGGCGTCTGCGTGAGCAATAAACGCAGGTCATCTCCCAGACGGCTCAGCACACGAACATCCGGCCCGGTCAAGCGCAGCTCGATGGGCGCATCGACGGGCGGGCCCTGCTCGTAAGGCAGCGCAAGGAAACGCGCGTCCGGGAATTGCCGCGGTCCATCGCGCTGAAGCTCGACCGCGATGCGATGGGTGTCCTCCGCTGAGCGCGTGCGCACCCAGGCCGAAGCGTAGCCTGGATCGTTCGAGGTCACGCCTATGGCGTTGTAGTAAGTGCGCGGCGGCGCTTCGCCGATGACCCAATTGACCTCCACAACGCCGTCATAGGAGCGGATCAGCTCGGTCGCGCGCTCCACCGTTTCGCGGGTCTGCTCGATCGACATATTCTGGGGCAGCGCCAGCTCGACCTGAAACACGTCTCTGTCCGTTGGCGGAAAAAACTGCACAGGCAAAGTCGAGGCGAGATAAAATCCGATGGCGGGCAAGACCGCGCCGATGGCGAAACCGATCAGCGGCACGCGCGCGATCACGCGGATGAAGCGCTCAAACAGCCAGCCAAGCGGCGGAATCGCCACGCCGTCGCGCTGCCATTGCCGGCGTTCGCCTTCGCGCGGGTCTCTGTCGAACCAGGCCGCGAAAGCCGGAATGATCGTCATCGCCAAAAGGAAGGACGAACCAACCGCAAAGATCACAGACATACCGATATAGCCGATGAACTCGCCCGTTGAGCCGGGCAAAAGAGCAATCGGCGCGAACGCCAGCATGGTCGTGGCGGAGGATGCGAGCAGCGGCGCGAAGAGATGACGAACGGCGCCGTCTACGGCGTCGAGACGTGTCGAACCCGACCGCCGTTGATGGCGATATTCGTCGACCATCACGATGGCGTTGTCGATCAGCATGCCGAGCGCGATGACCAGGCCGGTCACCGACATCTGGTGCAAAGGCTCGCCGAACACCCTCAGGAGGAACAGGCATAACAGCGTGGTCAGCGGCAGCGCGGTGCCGACGATCAATGCAGCGCGCCAGCCCATCATGAAATAGAGCACGATGAAAACGATGGCGGCGGCGGCGAGCAGATTGACGAACAGGCCGTTCAGCCGCGTTTCGACATAATCACTTTGTTCAAAGACGATATTGACGTTCAGTCCCGCGGAAAGCTCGCTTTCGAATGCAGCCACAACCTCGCGCGCCGTCTCGGTCCACCGGTCAACGCGCAATCCGGGCTGGAGATAAGCCGCCACGAACACCGCGCGCCGCCCGTCGGCCAGCGCGATGGAGCGCGGCGGCGAGCGCTCGGTCTTTTCCACGCGCGCGACATCTCCGACGCGGATCGTGGCGCCGTCCGGCGTTTGCGCGACCGGCACCTCGCGGATGCGATTGACCGAGTCCAACTCGCCGTCGACCTCGACGCCCAGGGTCATGCCCGGCGCGCGCACACGCCCTGCCGGCGCGCGCGCATCGGACGCCGAAAGCGCACCGGCTATGCTGGCCGTGGTCACGCCCATGGGCGCTGCGAGGTCTGGATCGACCAGGACGAGAACTTCCTCTTCAGCCGCGCCGAACAACTCGGTTTCATCCGTACCCGGCAGGCTCAAAAAACGGTCTTCAAGGTCACGCGCTAGCCGCGTGACGACGCCCTGGGCGTGGTCTTCGCCGTCCTCCCAGCTGATCTCGACGATAATGGTCGCCGCCCCGACATAGAGCCGGTTGACCTCGGGCGCGCCGGCGCCGTCCGGAAAGCTCAGCCGTGCACGCTCGGCGTGATCGCGCACCAGCGACCAAGCCTGATCGACCTGCGTGGGCGTCAGGTCCTGACGCAGCTCAATGCCAATGATCGAGATATTGCCGCGCGAGAGCGAGTTCACCTGATTGATCTCGGCGAGCGACATCAGCTCTTCTTCGAGCGGCTGCGTCACCAGCGCTTCGACGCGCTCGGCTGATGCGCCCGGAAACTCGGTCGCGACATTGCCGTAGCGCTCAACGAGGGTCGGGTCTTCCTGCCGGCCAAGCGCGAACAGCGAGCCCACGCCCGCCGCGATGATGAAGAACACGACCAGGCTGGTCAGACGGCCATAGCGGGTGAAGAGCGTGGACATGCGCGCCGCCGTCTAAGGATCGTCGGACTGCGCCAGCGACGTCGCTTCTGCGGGCTCGGCAGGCGTGACGCGCACGCCTTCGACCACGCGCGCTCGCCCGCTCGCCACGATCAAATCGCCGGACGCCACCGCGCCGCGCACATAAGCGCGCTCGGCTTCTGTATAGACGACATCGACCACGCGCGCTTCGAGCTGATAAGCGCCGCCTGACGGGTTCGTCAGGGCCAGGACGTTCCAAAGCCCGCGGCGTTCCTCCGAAAGCGCCGTGATCGGCACCCAAGCGCCCTCGCCGTCGACTTCAGCGTGCAGCGAAAGCCGTGCGATCGCGCCGGGCGTCACGTCTCCGGAGACGACATCGAACACGGCGGAGACCGTCTGCGTGGCGCGCTCGAGCACGCCGGTCGAGGCGCGCAGGCGCGCGCGCACAGTCTCGCCGCTGACGATGAAATCGTAGGTCTCATCGGGCGTCAGCTCATCGATGCGCGCGAGCGGAACGCCGACGCGGATTTCAACGGCGTCCGCTTCCACGATCGACAAAACGGGCGAACCTGGCGCAGCGATCGTTCCTTCATCGAGGTAACGCTCGGTGACGACGCCGGCATAAGGCGCAATCAACGACGAGAGGTCCCGACGCACGCGCAATTCTTCCAGCCGCGCATTGGCCGCAGCGACGCGTCCCTCTGCGACGGCGAGGTTTGCGCGCACCTCGTCCAGGCTCTGGCGGGAACTGACGCCGCGATCGACCAGTTCGCCCTGCCGGCCGGCCGTCGCCTGCGCAAGCCGCAGCGAGGCTTCCGCTTCTGCGAGGCTCGCTTCGGCGGCTTCGATCTGAGCGTTGAGCGAACGCAAGTCGAGCGTGGCGAGGATGTCGTCTTCCTCGACCCGGTCGCCGACATCGACGCTGACCTCAGCCACGCGCCCGCCGGCTTCAAAGCCCAGCCGGCTCTCGCGGCGCGACTGGGCGATGCCGGGGTACAATTCGGTGATGGCGGTTTCGTCGACGACGAGAATTTCGGCGACGGCGACCGGGAGCGGCCTGACGTCCTGTGCGAGCCCGACATGTGCCGAAAATAGCGCAGCCAGGCCGCCTGAAAGCAGCCGCGCCACGCTTTTGGCTTGTCGAAATCCCGCCATGGCGAGACCCTCAAATTGCGCGCTGGAAGAGACGCGACTTTTTCGACCGAAACGAGCGCTCCTTGGGAACGCCTCTTATTCGCGAAATCTACGCCATCGGCCGGCGGATGAATAGTGAACGCTGTTCACTTTTTTGTTTACTATTGAAAAATCACTGCTTTTTTAGACTCAGCGCAATCGCTTCGAGGTGAAAGTCGATCAATGCCTCGCGCGTCAGCACGCCGCCTTCGTCAAAATGCTCCGGAAAGCTCGGCACTTCGACCATCAAGGTCGTCAGCCCGTGCAGTGACGCCCAGACCGAGTTCGCGGCGGTGTTCGGATTAACGCTGCGGAACGCGCCGACATCCATGCCCTGCTGAATCAGGTTCTCCAGATATTGCGCCGCTTCGTGCGTTTTCTGACCTTTTTCGTGGTGGTCGTCCTGGTCCGCATCATCAAAGCTGAACGCCATCCGGTAGTGGTTGGGCTGTTCGAGCCCGGTCTCGATGTAACACGCCATGCACCGCTTCATGGACGCGATCGACCAGTCGTCATCGACGCGGGTCTCGGCGAGACGCGCAAGCAGACGCTCGAAAAACATCTCCCGGATCTCGCGCATGAGATCGAGCTTGCTGGTGAAATATTTGTAGATCGCAGCCGGCGAGTAATCGATTTCCTCGGCCAGCCGGCGCATCGACAGCCCCGCCAGCCCTTGCGCAGCAAACACGCCTTCCGCCGCGGTGATGATGACGTCGCGCATCTTGCGCTTGCGGCGTTCAGCGGGCGTCAGCGTTTCGACGGCGGGCGTAGCCGGGTCCGAGGGTGATGAACTCATGGATGCTATCGAACGCTGTAATATGGCCCGCTGGCAAGACGTTGCGGCGGCTGGCGGGTATATCGGGGCGGCGCGTGTTGCGTCAAAAGCTTGCCGACAGACCCGCCCGGACCGACATCAAGCCCGCCGGCCAGAGCCAGGAGAGCCCCTCTCGACATGACGACACGACCAACGCCGCCCGCCCCGCCTGAGTTCGGCGACCTGCTCCAACCGCATCGCGAGAGCGCGGCGTTTCTCGAGTTTCTGGCGCTGCGACGCTCGACCAAGATCGCTCAGTTCACTGAGCCCGGTCCGAGCCCGGAGGAAGTCGACGCACTGCTGACGGTTGCAGCGCGCGTTCCCGATCACGGCAAGCTCGCGCCCTGGCGCTTCGTTGTCTTTGAAGGCGAAGCGCGCGAATTGGCGGGACGTGTCATCGAGAAGATCGCCCGGGAACGAAATCCGGACATGAAACCGGAGCAGGCTGAAACCGAACGCAACCGGTTCCTGCGCGCGCCCGTCGTTGTCGGCGTGGTCAGCCACGCGATCGACAACCACAAAATCCCCGTATGGGAACAAATTCTATCTGCAGGCGCAGCGTGTCAGACCCTGCTCCTGGCGGCGCAGGCCATGGGATATGCAGGCGCCTGGATCACCGAATGGTGCGCCTACGACAATCAACTCGCCGGCGCCTTCGGCTTAGGTCCGGGCGAGCGCTTTGCGGGCTTTATTTTTCTCGGATCAGCGGCGGGCGAAACACGCGAGCGCGACCGTCCGCGCCCGCCTGATCTCATCGCGCGTTGGCCGCCGCAGAAATGAACTGAACGCTCAGCCGCGCCCGCGATAAGGCGCAACGCCCTGATCCGGGATCCAAAGTCCCTCTGGCGTTGCGCCGCGCTGCACGAAGACATCGATCGGTATGCCGCCGCGCGGATACCAATAGCCGCCGACGCGCAGCCATGTCGGCGCAATGGCGTCCTGCAGCCGGTCCGCGATCATATTGGTGCAGCCTTCA
>JAUIEH010000237.1 GCA_030428405.1 Alphaproteobacteria bacterium | reverse complement strand
GCGCGTGGACATGGTCGTGCCGTTCGAGCCGACGCTGTTCGGCGCCGCGGCGAATAACGGTCAGATGATCTTCGAGGTGAAGTCCGACGCCAAGCCGTCCGAAGCGATCCGCAATTTCGCGCTTGGTCTGGTTGGGCGGACCATGGTCGCGCGTCAGACCGGCCTCATCTCAAAATTCATGGGGCGGGCGCGGTAAAAGATGTTCGGCAAGCGCGTAGCGGGGGCGAACAAATCGCCTGATGCGTCGAGCCCGGCGCAGGAACCTAGCAGCCCTCCGGCTGCTCCGGCTGCGCCTGCGCAACCGGCTGCAGCCGCGCCGGCGTCGAGCGCGCCGCGTCCTGCCGCCAAGCCCGCTCCGAAACCTGCGCCCAAGCCCGCAACCAAGCCTGCCGCCGGAAAGCCCGTTGCGAAAGCCTCGGCGAAGCCGGTGGAAGCCTCCAGCGACCGCTCGGAAAAATACTACGAAGTCAAAACCACGATCTTCAACGCGCTGATCGATACGATCGATCTTGGTCAGCTTGCCCGGCTTGAGGCATCCGCCGCGCGCGAAGAGATCCGCGACATCGTCACGGAAATCATCTCGATCAAGAATGTCGCGATGTCGGTGTCGGAGCAGGAACAGCTCCTGCAGGACATCTGCAACGACGTTCTCGGCTATGGCCCGCTCGAGCCTCTGCTGGCGCGCGACGACATCGCCGACATCATGGTCAACGGCGCCGACCATGTCTTCATCGAGGTGAACGGCAAGGTTCAGCGCACAAATATCCGCTTCCGCGACAACGCGCAGCTGATGAATATCTGTCAGCGGATCGTGAGCCAGGTCGGCCGCCGGGTCGATGAGAGTTCGCCGATCTGCGACGCGCGTCTCGCAGATGGTTCTCGCGTCAACGTCATCGCGCCGCCGCTGGCGCTGGACGGGCCGACGCTCACCATTCGTAAGTTTAAAAAAGACAAGCTGACGATGAAGAACCTGGTCGAATTCAATTCGATCACGCCGGAAGGGGCGCGAGTTCTGTCCGTCATCGGCGCTTGTCGCTGCAACGTCCTCATCTCGGGCGGCACGGGTTCGGGCAAGACGACCTTGCTCAACTGTCTGACCGCGTTCATCGACGCCGCCGAGCGCGTCGTGACCTGCGAGGACGCCGCCGAACTGCAGCTCCAACAGCCTCACGTCGTGCGGCTGGAAACACGCCCGCCCAATCTTGAAGGCCAGGGCCAGGTCACGATGCGCGACCTGGTCAAGAACTGCCTGCGCATGCGTCCTGAACGGATCATCGTCGGCGAGGTGCGCGGACCGGAAGCCTTCGACCTCCTGCAGGCCATGAATACCGGCCATGACGGCTCGATGGGCACGCTGCACTCCAACTCGCCGCGCGAGGCGCTGTCGCGTCTTGAATCGATGATCACGATGGGCGGCTTCTCGCTGCCTTCGAAAACGATCAAAGAAATGATCGTCGGCTCCATCGACGTCGTCATTCAGGCGGCCCGTCTGCGCGACGGCACGCGCCGCATCACCAAGGTCACCGAGGTGCTGGGCATGGAAGGCGACGTGATCGTCACCCAGGACCTGTTGAACTTCGAAATCGAAGGCGAGGACGCTACCGGCCGCATTATCGGCGCCCACCGCTCGACCGGCATTGCGCGGCCGAAATTCTGGGACCGCGCCCGCTATTTCGGTCTCGAGCGCGAACTCGCCGAAGCTCTCGACGCAGCGGAGGGATAGGCGACGATGTTCGGCGAAGATCCCATGATGCCGCTGGTCGTCGTCGCATCGTTCGTTGCGATCGCCGGCGTCGGCTGGGCGCTGACGGCGCCGAGCGGCGCGCGCGCCCCCAAAAAGCGCGTGCAGGCGGCCGGCGCGCAAGCGCGCCTGCGCGGCAAGCGCCAGAACGCGGTCATGGATCCGACCGCGCAGCGCCGCAAGCAGGTTCAGGAAACGCTCAAAGATCTCGAAGAACGACAGCGTGCGGAACGCAAAAAGTCCCTGACGCTGAAATCGCGCATCGAGCAGGCTGGCTTCGACTTCACGCCACAGACCTTCTGGCTCGCTTCGCTTGGCGTCGCCGTCGTGTTCTTCGCCGTCCTGTTCTTGACCGGCCGGCCGCTCTACATCGCCGCCGCCGGCGCATTTGTCGGCGGCTTCGGTCTGCCGCGCTGGTTCCTGGGCTCCGCGCGCAAGCGCCGCTTGAAGAAATTCTCAGCCGAATTCGCCAACTCGATCGACGTCATCGTGCGCGGCGTGAAATCCGGCCTGCCGCTGAATGAGTGCTTGAAGATCATCGCGGCGGAGGCGCCCGAACCGCTGCGCACGGAGTTTCTCTATCTCGTTGAAGGTCAGTCTGTCGGCGTGTCGCTCGAAGACGGCCTGCGCAAAATGTATGAGCGCATGCCCGCGCCGGAGCTGAATTTCTTCGGCACGGTCCTGGCGATCCAGCAAAAGACCGGCGGCAATCTCTCCGAAGCGCTGAACAATCTCTCCGCCGTTCTGCGCTCGCGCAAATTGATGCGTGAAAAGATTCAGGCGCTGTCCTCGGAAGCAAAAGCGTCCGCGCTGATCATCGGCTCGCTGCCGCCCGGCGTCATGGGCATCGTCTATTTCACGACGCCGTCCTACATCTCTTTGATGTTCACCGAACCGCTCGGAAAGATGATGCTGCTTGGCGGCGCGCTCTGGATGGCCACCGGCGTCTTCGTGATGAAGCGCATGGTCTCGTTCAAGATCTAAGGCGGCCGGCATGAACTTCGCGGAATTCACGGACTTCATTCTCGCTGACGGTTCGATCGCGATGATCACCGCGGGCATCGCGGTGTTCGCGACAATCGTCACGCTGGCCGCGCCGCTGCTGGGAAGCAACAAGTTCTCCGCACGCATCAAGGCGGTCGCCACCGAGCGCGAGAGACTGCGCCAGGCGAGCCTCGCCCATATTCGCGCCAATGAGCGCGGCGGGCGTCTGCGCGATACGAATAAGACCTTTACACGGAATATCGTCGACCGGCTGAACCTCGCCAAGCTGCTCGAAGACCCCAAGCTCGAAGACAAGATGATGCAGGCCGGTTTGCGCGGATCGCGTCCGGTTGCAACATTTTACTTCTTCCGCATGACGATGCCGATCGTCCTGTTCGTGGGCGCGGGGCTTTATCTGTTCGGCGTCAACGATCACGGTCTTTCCGACATCTTCAAAATCGCCGTCTGCGTGGCGGGCGCCTATATCGGCTACCACCTGCCGGGAATCTATCTGTCCAACCTCGCCCAGAAGCGCCGTGAGTCGATCATGGGCGCCTTTCCGGACGCGCTCGACCTGCTCTTGATCTGCGTTGAAGCGGGCATGTCGATTGAAGCGGCGTTCGCCAAAGTCGCTTCCGAAATCGGTCCGGCTTCGATTGAACTCGCCGAAGAGCTTTCTCTGACCACGGCGGAACTGTCCTATCTTCAGGAACGCCGTCAGGCTTATGAGAACATGGGCAAGCGGACGAACCATTCCGGCGTTAGGGCGGTGGCGACCGCGCTCATCCAGGCGGAACGCTACGGCACGCCGCTTGGCTCGGCCTTGCGCGTAATGGCGAAGGAAAATCGCGATATGCGCCTGGCGGCGGCGGAGAAGAAGGCGGCCTCGCTGCCGGCCAAGCTCACCGTGCCGATGATCCTGTTCTTCCTGCCGGTCCTGTTCGTCGTCATTCTCGGCCCGGCCATCATCCGCTTCCAGCAAATGGGCTGAGCGCAACGCGCGCCCGGCGCGCGTTTCGACATTGCGCAAACGAAAAGACCGCGCGGGCCAGGAGTCCGGGCGGTCTTCCGTTCTAAGGTCGTTGGAGCGTCTAGTCGGCGATCGCGCCGCGCAGCAGCGAGGCTGACTCGCGCGTGGTCGTCCGACGTGTCATGGCGCGGATATAGGCCATGTTCTCCGCGGCTTCTTCCGGCGACAAATCCTGCAGCGCAATCGTCTCGGCTTCCGCGTAGCGGCCCTGCAGCGCCACAGCGAGCGCGAGGTTCAAACGCACACGAATGTCTGCGCCCGGCAGAGCGGCTGCGCGACGCAGATAAGTCTCTGCGGTCGTCGGATCGCCGGACAGCGCATGGCTGAGACCGAGATTGGTCAGCGCCAGCGTGTTGTCCTCGTCGATTTCGATGGCGCGCGCATAAGCTTCGCGCGCGGCGTCATGCTGATTGGTCTGATCGAGCGCCACGCCGAGCAGGTTCAGCGCGCGGGTGTTGTTGCGGTCGATGCTCGTTGCGCGACGCAATGGCTCGACGGCGGCCGGGGCGCGGCCGTTTTCGATAAGCGCTGCGCCAAGCGCCAGCAGGAGCGGGGCGTTTTCCGGCGCCAGCGCCAGCGCCTGATTGGCGATCTGGGCGGCGCGCTCGGCGTTGCCGAGCCGTCGCGTGACATTGGATAAGTTCGCCGCGGCTTCGGTATCGCCGGGATTGTTCTCGTGCTCGCGCGCCCAGAAGGTCGCCTGCGCGACGAGATTGTCGCTGGCGATGGCGGCGCGGTCGGCCGGCGTCGCGGGCGCAAGCGAGCGCGCTTCGGCGCTGTCGAGCATTGCGCGTTCTTCAGGCGTCGGCGGCGGCGCAATCGCGCAGGCGGCGCTTGCGAGCGCCAGCAGGCTGGGCGCAATCAGGCGCAAGGAGCGTCTGGCGGAGATGTTGGTGCGGCGTGTCATAGCGAAGCCCACAAGGAATTCAGACGCGCAGGCTCGCGCGCTACGGTCAACAGGGCCTTAACGAAGCGGGTTCGCGAACAACATTCAGACGTCGTATGACGCGCACAGGGTCGGATAGGAGAGACAGGCGATGAAAGAGTGGTTTGCGGCCGCGAAGGCGAAAGCGACGCCGATTATCGCCGTGACGAGCGAGGCGCTCGCCGAGGGGCTGTCTGACGCGCCTGCAGCGGCCGCCAAATTTGCTGAAGCGCAAGGGTTCAAGGCGCGGCCTGGCGAGACCGTGCTTTGTCCGGGCGAAGACGGCGCCATCTCGACGGTGATTTTCGGCGTCGGCGACGGCGGAGACCCTTATGTGTTCGGCGCGCTGCCGCGCTCCCTTCCTGAAGCGGTCTATTCCCTGAGCCTGCCCGCCAAGCTGTTCGATCCCGATG
>JAUIEH010000236.1 GCA_030428405.1 Alphaproteobacteria bacterium | reverse complement strand
GCAGGACACGCTGATCCAGATGGATTCGAGCGTCATCAGCCTGTTCGAGCCTTCCTCTTTACAAGGACAGCCTAGCCCGAGCGAGGACTGGAAGAGGGTCAATCGCGCCGATGTGGCGCCGCCGACGCCGGACAAAATCGCCCGCCGCCTAATTCGTACAAAGAGTGAGAAAGAGCGCTTCGACCTCGTATGCGGTCAGTTCGACATCGCGAAATACGCCTTTCTCGAACGCAAGGACGATATCGACGCCGCGCTCAATAATTTCATCTGCTCGATCGACGTGTTGCGCGAGCATTATGATCTGGTGGTGCTCGACACCAATCCGTCTGCGTCCTTCCTGACGCGCTGCGCATTTGCAGTCGCCTCGCGCATCCTTGCGCCGGTCCGACCGGATCGCTTTTCACTACGCGGCCTGCGCCTTCTCAACGACATCATGACGCGCCTGCTCGACGAGCCGGGACGCGCGCCGATGTCGGTCGTCTTTAATGGCGTGGAGCGTTCTCAAGTCAGCGAAATTGAGCAACATGCGCGTTCCGGCGAGTTTGACGCCGCGCTCAGCTTCCCCTTGAGCCGCGCTGTGCTGGAAGGCCGTTTGATCACGTCCAAATTCCTCGCCATTCGCGAAGAAGGCATGGAGGACGACCCGCTCGCTCATCTTGCGATTTATCGCGCGAGCGGGCTGTGGGCGGGCCCCCTCAAGGATTCGCTCAACGGCATCGCAGATGAACTCGCCGCGCTGGTTTATGCAAATGATGCGCGCAAAGCGGCGTGACACAAAAGCTGAGTCCCTCCTCGCGCGCGTTGTTGAAAGCGGCTTGCGCTCATCCCAAGGCGGACGCCGCAGCGCTCAAGGCGTTTCGCAACGAAGTCGCGGCGCTGGATGACAAAGAGTTTGCGGCGCTGTGCAAAACCATACGTGCACCGAAGGGCGCGGCCAAGCCTGTGTCGGGAGACACCGCCTACGCAGCGGCCGATAAGGCGCGCAGAAAGCTCCTTATCACCGCGAGCCGGCTGATCCCGATGCTGGCGGCCCGCATCACGGCGGATGCGCATGTGAAGTTGGATGATTTGCCGGCGGCCGAGCGCCGTTCGCTTCTGCGCTTCGTCAAGGCCGCGAGCCGGCGCGCCGGCGAGCCGGCCGTCATTGCAGCCGCAGAAGCTCTGATCGAAGAAAACTCGCTCGCGCGCGACATCCTCTAAGCGCGCCACTCCGCCTTGAGCCTAGTAGTCGAGCGGACTTTTGCGTGAGCCTGAGGCGCGGCGGGCTGCGGCGACGACATGCTCGATAAGCCTGGCGCGCGTGTAAGTCGAAACACCGTGCGGCTCGAGCTTCCTTATCCGCACGAGCGCATAAATCTCCGTGCGCGTCATTTCCGCGAGCGCAGCACGCAAATCGTCTTCGCCCTTCTCCTTCAAGAGCTTGACCGGATCGAGCGCAGGCGCAGCAGCGGCGAATTCGGCCCGCGTCGACACCGTGTCCGACAGAGCCCGCTCAAGTCTGGCGGCGAATGACGGGTTGGCCTTGGCTTCTGCGCGAATGACCGCGAAGAAGCGCTGCAAGCGCTCATCCATGCTCATGCCGGAACGGAAGCCTTCGCATTCAGAGCTGCAAGCGCTTCATCCGCCAGATCGATGAAGATGCCGACTGATGAGCCGTATTTCTGCGCATAGTTGGCGCCCGCCGCGGGTTCCACGGCGCGCGCAATGGCGGCGTCCTGCGGCACGCGCACTTTCGATATGGAAATGTCGATTTCGTTTTCCTCAGCGACGTCGGCGATCTGGCTGAAGAAGCGCTGCTCGTCGCGCGAGCCGGTGACGCGGTTGGCCACGCCGATCATGCGCCCGGTCCAGGCCCGCTCCCGCGCCAATGGCGCTGCGCACTGGAACAGAAACGTCTCAAGGCCGAGCGCGGATAAGAATTCCGGCACGAAAGGCGCGATCACGAGCTTTGAGACTCGGACGGCCGCCTCGGTGAAAGCGGATATGCCTGGAGGACAGTCGATCAGCACGACGTCATAAAGACCGGCGGCGCCGGCGAGCGTCGAGACGAGATGCTCGGCCGCCATAATCTCAATCGCCTGACGCGTATATCCCGCCCCGGCGAGGTCGCAGATGACCTGACGCTCAAGCTTTTGCAGCGCGGGCACGGCGCCGACGAGATCGAGCGCAGGCGCCGGATTGAGGCTGCTCGCATTCTGCCAGATCAATTCCGACATCGGGCTCGGCGGCGGACCACCCGGCATTGGCGGGCCAAGCTCGGCCATCAAGCGCCCGGCATGGCGGCCTTCGCGCCTCATGGTGCGGAACTTCTCCTCACCCAGAAAAGCGAAAGTCGCGCTGGCCTGCGCATCTACATCGATCACCAGGACGCGCTTATTGCGCTGAACCGCAATCGTTTCGGCCAACGCCACCGTCAGCGTGGTCTTGCCGACCCCGCCTTTCATGTTGACGACCGATATCACCGGAAGCGCCATAGAGCCTCGCTTCGGCTTCGCGCTCGCCCCCCGCGCACGCCCTGATTTCTGCCCGCAGCATCAATGCTTAAAGCTCAAGCGCGCGCGCGCAAACAAAAGAATCCCGACGTTGCGGCCGAAAACGTCCGATCAGCGCCGCGACGCGGGCAATTGTCCGAATTCGCTTCACCTTGCAGCGCGCGCAGGCTTCACTGCGCCCCGCAGCGAGGGAGGGCGGCGCATGTCGGCGGGACGGCTCATCACCATTATCGGCGCGTTTCTAATTGGCGCGGCCGGCGTTCTCGCGGCCATGGCGTGGACCCACTTCCCAGAACCCGACCTCGACGCCATTCGCGCCGAGGCAGCCCGATATGACGCGCGCATCATCCGGGACCGCTTCGGCGTGCCCCATATTTACGGCGCTCGCGATGTCGATGTCGGCTTCGGGCTCGGCTTCGCCCATGCGGAGGACGATTGGGCGACAATCGAGGAATCGCTTCTGGCGGCGCGCGGCGAACTTGCCGTGCATGCCGGTCGCGCGGGCGCACAGATCGACTATGTCGTGCAACTGCTCGGCGTTCGCGACGTCGTAGACGCCGGCTATGAGAGCGATCTCTCGCCGGAAGCGCGCGCGCTCGTCGAGGCTTACGCCAGCGGGCTCAACGCCTGGGCCGCTGACAATCCCGACGCCGTGCGCGGCGGCGTCCTGCCCATCACCGGCCGCGATGTCGTAGCAGGCTTCGTTCTGCGCACGCCCTTCATGTACGGGCTCGATGACGCGCTCGGCGAATTGTTTGGCCCCGAACGCGCGCGCGACATTGCGCTTGCGCCGATAACGGACGCTGCGCCGTCTGATGCGCCGGAAGGCTCCAACGCCATCGCCGTCGCGCCATCGCGCTCCTCTGACGGAGTGACCCGCCTTCTGGTCAACTCGCATCAGCCTTTCGACGGGCCGGTCGCCTGGTACGAAATCGGTCTGCATTCGGAGCAAGGCTGGAACGCCCATGGCGGGACGTTCCCGGGCGCGCCCCTCGTCCTGCATGGTCACAATGAACGCCTCGGCTGGGCGCACACGGTCAACCATCCTGACCTCATCGACGTCTATGCGCTGACGACGGACGGCGATCAATATCTGCTCGACGGCGAGTGGCGCCCGCTCGAACGTGCAACGGCGCGCCTGCGCGTGCGCATCTGGGGGCCCTTCTCCTGGACGATCGAGCGCCCGATATACCGCTCTGCTCACGGACCGGTCGTGCGCGTGAGCCATGGCGATTACGCCGTGCGCTATGCCGGAATGACGGAATTGCGCCAGGTCGAACAATGGTACGCTATGAACCGCGCGCAAGATTGGCAGGGATGGCGTACGGCGATGGAGATGCAGGCCATCGCCAGTCTCAACGCCGTCTATGCCGACGCCGACGGCCACATCGCCTATCTCTACAATGCGGCTATGCCGGAGCGCGCGCCCGGCTGGGCTTGGCGCGATTATCTGCCCGGCGACCGCTCCGATCTCATCTGGACGCAAACTCATCCGTTTGAGGATTTGCCGCTCTATCTCGATCCGCCGTCGGGCTGGCTGTCGAGCTCCAACCAGACGCCGTTCCAGTCCGCGACCGATCCCGCCGACCTTCTCTCAGCTGACGACTTTCCCGCTGAGTTCGGGATTGAGCCGCGCACGACAAATCGAGCCCTGCGCGCGGCCAGCCTGCTCGGCGCCGATCCCGAGATCAGCCGCGACGATCTGCTCGCCGTGAAATACGACCATGTCTACGCACCGACATCTGCTGTCGGCCGACTTGTCGAACGGCTGACGACGCTGGATTTCGGTGACGATGAATTGCTGCGCGACGCCCAGACCCTGCTCGCGACATGGAACCTCAGCGCGGATGTCGATAGCGAGGCCGCAGCGATCGCGCTTTTGACCGCGCGCCGCGCCATCGGCAATCGGCACACGGATGACCCCTGGCTGGTCGCGCCAATCGATGCGTTGCGCGCAAGTGCGCAAGATTTGATGGCGCATCATGGTCGCCTTGACGTCGCCTGGGGCGAGCTGAACCGGCTACGTAGAGGCGATGTCGATCTGCCGCTCAATGGCGGTCCGGACACGATGCGCGCGGTCTATGCCGCCGGCGCGCCTTTAGGCGATGACGGACGCCGTCGCGCTGTTGCCGGCGACACCTACATCATGCTGGTGGAATGGGACGAGGACGGCGACGTGACCTCGCACGCCATCCATCAATATGGCGCAGCAACCACGCACCCCGACAGTCCGCATTATGCGGATCAAGCACCAATATTTGCGGCCGAGGAACTGCGCCGCGTGCCCTTCACGCTTGACGAGGTGCTGGCCGAAGCAACGCGCGACTACCGTGTCGGCGCGCACGCCGCGACGCCGGACACAGCGCCCGAATAGAACGCGACCGCCAGCCTACTCCGCCGCCATCACCGGCACGGGGTCGCGCATGGTGACGAGTTCTTCAGCCAGCGTCGGGTGGACCGCGCAGGTCTCGTCCCATGCCGATTTGGTCAGGCCCGCCTTGACCGCAATCGCTGCGAGCTGGATCAGCTCGCCCGCTTCCGGTCCGAAGATGTGGCAGCCGATGACGACCTCATCAGCGCGCCGAACGATGAGCTTCATCAGCGCGCGCTCGTCATCGCCGGTCAGTATCTCCTTC
>JAUIEH010000235.1 GCA_030428405.1 Alphaproteobacteria bacterium | reverse complement strand
GCCGTTATCCTCGATCTCGGTTTGCCCAAGCTGGATGGCGTCAGCGTCCTGGAAAAGTGGCGCTCGGAGAACCGCGACTTTCCGGTCCTGATACTGACGGCGCGCGATCAGTGGTCGCAGAAAGTCGCGGGTTTCGATGCGGGCGCCGACGATTACCTGACCAAGCCATTTCACACCGAAGAGCTGCTCGCGCGGCTGCGCGCTTTGCTGCGCCGCTCGGCAGGGCATAGCTCTGCGATGATCGAAATCGGCGACTTGACCGTGGACACCCGCGCAGCGCGCGCGTTTGTCGACGGATCGCAGATCAAGCTCACCGCGCATGAGTTCCGTATTCTGCGCTATCTGGCCCATTGCAAGGACAAGGTCGTCTCGCGCACCGAACTGGTTGAGCACATTTACGATCAGGATTTCGACCGCGACTCCAACACGATCGAAGTCTTTATCGGGCGCTTGCGTAAAAAGATCGGCTCCGAGCGCATCGAGACCGTGCGCGGCATGGGCTACAAGCTGATCGATCCCGGCGACGCGCCGGCCGCGTGAGAGCGCGCGGTTCTCTTGTCCGCAGATTGGTCGGGCTCGCAGCCCTCTGGGGGCTCGGGCTCCTTGTCTTTGGCGCGTTCGGACTGGCCGCCCTTTATCGTTCCACCATTTTTCGCGACGTCGATGACAGCCTGACCGCGTCTGTTCACGCCGTTGAGCGCGTGGTCGAGTTCGACGAAGAGGGCGAAATAAATTTTCGCGGCGGCTATCGCCAGCAATCAACGGCCGCGGACATTTCCGTGTGGACGCGCGTCAGCGACGATTCCCGAATGAACGCCCCGTTTGGCGGCCGCTACTGGACGCTGGTCCGTGTGGAGAGCGACCCGCCGCCCGGCCGCTTCATCCAGGTCGCCCAGTCCAACTCGGTCTATGAGGGCGTTTTCACGCTCGACCCCATCCTGATTTTTTCAGCCATCGAGTCGCGCGGCGACGCCGTATCGGGTTTTGGCCTCATCGAATGGTCAACCGAGGAGGGGGTCGACACGATCCGCGCGCGCACGCAGGCCTTGGCCCTTCGTCTGGAAGACGGCCATGACTATGTCATCGGCGCGGGCGCCGATTTCGGTCCGATCCAGGACAATATCAATAGTTTCAGCTGGCGCGCGGCGACGTTGCTCGCGCCCTTCGTCCTCGTCCTCGTGGCGGCGGTGTTCCTCCAGGTCCGGTTCGGCCTGGCGCCGATATTCCGCATGCGCGAAGCCGTCGCCGATGTGCGCGAGGGGCGCAGCCAGCGCCTCGAAGGCGATGCGCCGGCCGAGCTTGCGCCGCTCGCACAGGAACTCAACCAGCTCATCGATCACAATCGCGACGTGGTCGAACGCGCCCGCGCTCATGTCGGTAATCTGGCTCATGCTTTGAAGACGCCGATCGCCGTCTTGGTGAACGAGGCGCGAACCGCGGATGGCGAGCTTGCCGAACTGGCCGCGCGCCAAGCGCAGATCATGTCCTCGCAGGTCGATCACCACCTCAAACGCGCAAGCGCGGCGGCGCGCGCTCAATCCATCGGCGCGCGCACGCTGGTCAGCGAAGTCGTGGACGATCTCGTCCGCACATTGCCTCGCATGTACCCGGATCAACCGATCGAGCTCACAGCGAAGCGTCCCGACGAACTGGCGTTTCGCGGCGAGCGTCAGGATCTCGAAGAAATGGTCGGCAATCTGATGGACAACGCGTTCAAATGGGCGCGCGGGCGCGTCCACGTTGAGATTGCGTCTCAAGACGCTGCGCGCCTCACGATCATTGTGAGCGATGACGGTCCGGGATTGACGCCGCAACAACGCGAATCAGCGATAAGACGAGGTCAACGATTGGACGAGGCGGCGCCGGGATCGGGGCTAGGACTTTCAATCGTTGACGATTTGGCGCGCGCGTATGGTGGTCGTTTCACCTTGTCGGAAAGCGAATTGGGCGGTCTGGCCGCTTCTCTGGAGCTTCCGGCCGCTTCGGTGCAACGGCGCGTTAACCGGGGCTAAGGGATAGTCACCAGCCCTTTCAAACGGTTGAAACGCAAAGAAAATGGCCGCGGCCGCCGATAAAAAAATTGCGCGACTGGAAGCGTTTCTCGGCGCTGCTTCGGCGGACATGACGTTCAAGCTCGCCGAGGCGGCGGGCGTGTTCAAACTGTGCGACACATTGGTCTGCGATGAGGCGACGCCTACTAAGGACCGTCGCGGCCGTTTCACCCGCCGCGCGCTGATCCGATTCTGGGAACTGATTTCCAAATCCTATGCATCGGAAGAGGCGGTGAATGCGCTACAGCTTTTCAGCGCACAGGCGACGAATCTTTCCGAAATTGATCCGCGAACCGCCATACTTGAATTGCAGCAAAAAGGCGGTCGGGAAGTCTTGTCGGCGCTGAAAGCCTCGGTCTCTTCGGTCGCGACGTCGGATGTTTCGTCTGATGAGCTGCGTGCGATCGCGTCGCTTTGCGCGCTCGAGCCTCATGCGTCCGAACTTGTGTCGAATGCGGAGCGATTAGAGCTTGTCGATCCGCGCGCGCTTGGCGACGCCATAGAGGGGCGACTGCGCCATTGCGAGGATGTCGCCGCGCTCGCGGTCGGGCCATTGGTCAGTTTGCTGATTGAGCGTATGCCGTCGCCGCTGCTTGTTGCGGCGGCCTGTGCGCATCTTCCGGAAAGCCGGCGCGATTCTCTTCGCGAGGGCGGCGTGCTCGATGATGTCCTTACCCGCGCCTTTGAGCGTCAGTCTGTGCTTGCCGGAGAGTTGGAAACCAACGCCGGCGAACCGGACTTCGATGCAGCGCTCAAATCGCTCAATGCGATTTCTGCGGCTTATGCGGCGTTCGAGGAGTCGTTCAGCGCAAGCATGGAAATCGCCTGGCGCGATGCATACGAAGCTGCGCGTGAGCGAAGCTGCTCCCTATTCGAGCGTATATGTGATGCGTGTGAAGATGAGCTTCAACGCGCCGCGCCGACTTCGCCGACGGCGAAGCTTGGCGCTCAGCCGCAACGCGACCGCGCCATGTCGGCGTTGCGCTATTTGCGCGCTTCGTCGCAGGGCGCCGCACGCCTTGGTTTTGAGCCCAAGCGTTCAGCGACTGAGAACGCGCTATTGGCGCGCATCGTCGCCGAATATCCCGATGAGCTGATCGAGATATTGTGCGACGACGAGGAGAGCCAGCGCCTTGAGGCTAGTGACCGGTTAGGTTTTCTCGTCGCCTTCACTGCAGAAGTGCACGGAGCGACTGTCGCCGGCGCATTGCAGGAGCGCATCGACTATGCGCGCGGCGAGGGGCGGGTGCGGGCGCGCTTTTTTGCTCACGCCCGTGCACTGATAAAACCGGACGCTGCTGCTGAGAGGCGTTCGCCGGGCACAGTGTTTGCGCGCAAGGAAGCAGAGGCGATTTGGTCGCGCGCGATTGAGCTTCATGGCGAAGACGGCCTCGACGAGCTTTCCCGGCGCATGCGCATGGCCTCCGGACCAACGCAGGCGCTTGCCGTGCTCAATGATGTTGATGATTTGCGGGCTAGTCTTGCGCCGCAAATCTTGGCCGAGCTTCGCGCGGCGCAACCCAGTACTGGAGGCCGAAGGGTGGCGCTTGCTGCTGTCATTGCGGCTACGCCGATCTTCGATCTCGCTTTTGATCAAATGCCGCGCCGGATTGAGGAGCTTCAGGAAGGCGCCATCGCCAATATGCGCCGCGCGTATGAAGCGCTGATGAGCGAGTTTGTCGAAGCCGGCCCAACCTTGCTCTTGATTCTCGGAGCGCGCCTTATTCGCCCCGCGCAGGTGATGCGGGCGCTGCGTCGCATTGCGGGGCAAAGCTACGATTATCTCATTGAAGGCACCGACTTCTCTATTGTCGGCGACTGGCTGCTCGATGAAGCCGAGGCCGAGATTTCCATATTCGTTCAAGATGGTCAGTCCGCCGACGTCGTGTTGCGCGCTGTTGAGCGCTTCGCGGCGATCGTCGCGGGCATGACTGATGAGTTTGAGATCCAGAAGACGGGCGCCTGGGGCAAGCGATTATTCGCCATGCGCAGTCGCGCCGCCTCAATTCTTGAGCGTCATTGCGCGCGCGCTGTGAACTGCGTGGAGATCGTAACGCCGCGACGCGGCGACATCCGTTCCGGCGTGGGGGGGCTGTTGTTGGACAAGCCTCTTGAGGCGAGCGCGATCCGGGACGCGGTCGACGCCGTCACGTTCCTGCGCGTCACATCCGGCATTGATGAACGCGCGGCCTTTGCGTCGGCGCGCAATAAGGCGCTCGCCCATATCCGAGATCGGCTCGACCTTCAGGCCGATGCGCTGATCACTGCGGCGGGCTCAGTGGAGCCTGCGCGTCGCGAAGCGGCGATTGCGCAAATGGAGGCCATTGTCGCGCTGGTCGCGGTGCTTGATGGGCGAAATCCGGCATCGGTGTTGATGCGCCGCGCAAGAGTCGCGGCCAGCGCGGCTTGTCGCTGAGCCTCGCCTAGGCGATATCACCTTGATGGCGACGTTCTGGATTGCAGCCGTTCTGGGCGGGGCCGCGGCCGCGTTCGCAATTGCGGGCCCGTGGCTGCGCGAAAGCCGGCTTGCGGCGGCGGCGCTGGCGGCGGTTCTCTTGATCGGCGCTGCTGGCGCGTTCGTCTTCAGCGGCGCGCCGCCGCAGCCTGGCGCGCCCTACGCTGCGCGCATAGAAGCGTTGCGGCGCACCCCTCCGCAAAACCTGACGGGACCGCAACGCCTGGCGCTGCTTGAGCGCGTGTCGCAGGAACGTCCGGACGACCCTGAAGTCTATCGTTTCCTCGGTGATGAGCTGGAGCGCGCGGGTCGCGTGATGGAAGCCGTTCAGGCGCGCGAGCGGGTCGTGGCGCTCGCGCCGAGCGCATCGTCCTACGCAGCATTTGGCGCCAGCCTCGTCGCGCTGAATGAGGGCGCGATCTCACCGGACGCGCGTGTCGCCTTTGACGCGGCTCTGGCGGAGGACCCGGACAACGTAGCAGCGAACTGGTTTATCGGCCGCGCCGAACTCGAAAGCGGGGACGCTGACGCGGCTATTGAGCGTTGGGCGGGCGTCATCGCCTCGTTGCCCGAAAACGACCCGCAACGGCAGGGCTTATCCATAGAAGCGCTGCGAGTTCTCTCCCAGCC
>JAUIEH010000234.1 GCA_030428405.1 Alphaproteobacteria bacterium | reverse complement strand
AGGATGAGCGTGACGCCGTAAACCGGCAGCCACATCAGGCGCAGCAAGGCGGACGATTCCGGATCAGCCTCGCTGGCCAGAACCGTCGGCAGGAGCGCCTGGGAAAACAGAAGAAAGGCTAAAACGACAAAGGCCCGTTCCAGGAACAGGCCTGCGTCCGAAACCGTCAGTCCGGAATATCGTTGCGCGGGCGCGTAGGTCACGCCGCCTTGCGCTTGCTTGCCTTTGCGCGCGGATCGACGAGGACGGCGCCTTCGCAGCGTCCGCCGCGGGCTTCGATTTCCGCACGCAAATCGCGTCCGGCGATAAGACCCGGACCGTCATTTTCAACCACCAGGATGATGGCGTCCATGCGACGCGCAACAGCGAGCCCCGCCTCCGAGCGCACGCGCGCGGGCGCGTCCACGACGACGAGTTCAGCCGCCTGGCGAACCGCACGCCAATATTCGCCTACGTCGCGAATCTTGACCTTCCAACCCTTGCGCACGCCTCCGGAATGAAAGCGCGACACATAGAGCTTCCGTTCACCGACTTTTTGCAGCGAGACATAGCGGCGCTCGTCTATGACGGGCGCGCCCTCTCCATCGGCCACGCTCCAGAACGGCTCACAGCCAAGCGAAGCGTCATAAGAACCCGTCAGCGGGCCCCAGGCTTCCGCAGCGCCGCCGGCGGCGAATGCGCTGTGATGACGGTTGCCGAACAAGTCGAGATCGACGAGCCAGACATCGCGCGTGGCTGAACGCGCCACCAGCCCCGCGAACATGCGCGAAACGGCCGCGCGCATGTCATCGTCATGAGCGGACATGAACGCCACGACGCGCCCGCGCCCGGACGGACGCGAGGCCGCCTCAAAGCGGCGGGCCAGACCCTGAAGTTGCGCGCTCAGATCAATCATCGCCATCTTCCTTACGCCGCCTTTTCCACGACCGCCAGCACCGGCACGCCAAGCGTGCGCTCAGCGCTCGTGGCGTTGGGCGAAGACTTGCCGACGGCGGCGCGCATGAACGCCGCCACGAAGCCGCTGATCGCAGCGAATATCAGCACAAGCAGGAAAGCCGGCATGCGCAGGCTCTCGCCGCGCAGCGGCGGCGATGCGCGTTGCACGATGCGGATATTGTCGTGCTCGCGCAGCGTCGCAGCCCGGCGCGTGCGCGCGGCCTCTTCGCGCTCGGCGAGGCTGCGCACCGTCGTTTCCATGGCCGCATGTTCGCGCGCAAGGCGCTCAAAGTCGGGCGCAAGCTGTTGCAGGCGCAATTGCTGGGCGCGCACATTTTCGAGCTGGGCTTCGAGCGTGGAGGCGCGCGCGCTCAGCGCCGCCTGGCGGGACTCGGCCTGCAAAAGCTCCGTCTGCAAAGTTTGTGCGACCGGATTGACCCCGCGCCGCGTCAAACCGCCCGCCGCGCCGCCTGAACGCAACGAAGCCTCAAGACGCTCGATCCGGCGATTGATTTCCTCGACCGGCACGCTGTCGGGACGATAGCGCGACAACAAATCTTCCCGCTCAAGCCGTAATTCCTGCAAGCGCGCGGCTGAGGCGTCATCGACATGCAGCGTGATGGCGGAGGGCAAAGCCTCAAGCCGGCTGGTCAGCGCTTCAATCTGCGATTCAATGGCGACCTGTTCAGCCTGCGCCTCCAGCAGCGACGTCTCGAGCGCCGCCGAACGCGCAATGGCGGCGGCGCGCTCGCCGGTGAAATCGCCAATATTGTATTCGCTGAGCAGCGCTTCGATTTCACCGCTGAGTTCGGACAGGCGCTGATCGGCCGCACGACGCTCGGCGCCAAAGCCGGTCTCATCGACATCCAGCAGCACTTCGCGGCGATAGATCACATATTGGTCCAGGAGCGTATTGAGCAGGCGCGCGGCCATGTCCGGATCCTGGTGGCGCAGCGTCATGCCCAAAGTCGGCGCATTCGGGCCGATATCGACGTGAACGCTTTGCGCCAGCATGCGCGCGGCTGCGCTCTCAAGCTGAGCGGCGGACAGACCGCCGCGCGCACCGATATTCGGAAACGCGGCCTGCGGCGGGATGACGTCGAAAACGCGCCGGCGCACATCCTCGGACCGGAAAAACGCGAGCTCCGCCTGCACCTGTTCCTGCGTCTGAAAGCTCGAGCGGCCCGCCTCCCCGCCAAGCGGGTCGGCGGAATAAAGCCCGTCCTGCAACACCAGCACGCTTGCCGAGGCGACATAAGTCGGCTGGATCGCCGCCTTCACCGCCACCCCGCCTGAAATGGCCACCAGACAGAACACCGCCACGGCCGCCAGGCGCTCACGCCACAGCAAGGCCAGCATGTCGACCACGCGATAATCCGGCAGGCGCGCCCAAGCGTCGCCCGCGCGGCCGCGCCGCTCGGTCCAGTGATAGGCGTTTTGGCTCATCGCGCGGTCCTATGCTCGATATTCGCGCCTGTAACCTTAACGATCCGGCTTAAAATTTCTTTATGCATTCGCGCTTATCCAGTGATTGAGACCATTAATGAGCCGGGCCGAGACGACCATGAGATCAGCGCTTGTGAAGAGCTGCGCCGCCGCGGCGTTTTTCCTCGCCGGATGTGCGGGCCCGCGCACGGTCGAAACGCCGGACTTTCCGATCGGACAGTTCCAGGCCTGGAGCGAAGCAACGCCGCAATACCGGCTTTATCCCGGCGACGTTGTTGCGCTGCGCGTGCCCTCCGCCCCGGAACTGGACGGCGACATGACCGTCGGCCCGGATGGGCGGATCCGCCCGCCTCTGGTCGGCTCGATCATGGTTGCATCGCTGACGCTGGATGAGGCTGAAGACGCGCTGGAAACCTCGCTCGCCAGCCAGCTTCTGGATGCCCGCATCGATTTGACGCCGACCGGCTTTGACAGCCAGCGCGTGTTTGTCGGCGGCGAAGTGGCGACGCCCGGTTCCTATGACCTGCCGCCCGGCGTCGGCGCGCTTGAAGCCGTGCTGCTCGCCGGCGGGTTTCAGGACACGGCCGCGCGCGGTCATGTCGTGATCGTGCGCCGCGCGCCGGAAGGCGGCGCCATGCTCCGTGTCGTGAACGTGAACGAGACGCTTGAGAATGGCGAAGCTGAAGACGTTCGCCTGGAGCGTTTCGACGTCGTGTTCGTTCCGCGCTCGACAATCGCTGAAGTGAACCTGTTCATGCAGCAATATGTCCGCGACGCCCTGCCGATCAATTTCGGCTTCTATTACGATATCGCCGGCAACAACTAAACGCGCAGCGCTCGCTCATGATCTGAGCGTCGCGGCTTGAATCCATCTCACGAGGCAAAGAAAAACGCCGCGCCCAATCGGGGCGGCGTCACCAGCATGCGCGGTCAAAGGGGAACCCGCGCGCGTCAATTCATCGGTTCACGCAACATATCCGTCGCGACGAACTCGTGCGGCGCGCGAACACAACGCCGCTTCGGGACCGGGACTGGTCCCGCTTACGCGAACAACGCTTAGGAGGAGCGCTGCTTGAGCCAGACGCGTGCAGCGCGCTGGGCTTTCGCAATTTCGATTTTGGTCATGTGCTCGGACAATTCGGCGCGATAGGCCAAAGCCTCATCAGAGCCCATCATGGCGGCGAGATTGAACCATTTATGCGCCTCGACATAATCGAGCGGCGCACCCTGCCCGGTCGAGTAAGACAGCCCCAGACGGTAAAGCTGCTCATGCGTCGGATCCGGCATTTCGATCGGCGCAGCATTGGCTACATCCGCATGCGTGATGGTGAGCACTGGTCTTCCCCTTTTTCGCTGCGCGCCATCTTGCCTGCTTGCGCGCGTTGCGGCCCCGCGGGGAAAGCCTGAGCGCTCCCCGATGAGGGGAGCATTTCGCCCGGCGCGTTTCCATCAAGTTAAGCCTGCCGAATTCGTGCGATTTTTCGCGAGATTATTTTCGTTACCTCGCCCTTAACCACAATTCTCAGGATTTTGTTTAGAAATCGCCGAAGCCGACAAAGATCACGAAGCTGACCAGCGCGGTGAGATAGAGCGCGGTGAAAAGCCCTGCAAACCACGCCAGCGGGCGCAGCCTGCGCCAGAGCCCTGCCCAGCGGCTCGCCTGGAACAAGAGGTCCATCGGATAGGCCAGGCAGTAGAGCGCGTTTGCGATGACGGCGAGAACGAACAGGCTCGCCCAGTCAACGGCCGTCATGGCGCGAACGCCGTCGAGCCCGCCCTGCATGCCGAAAGAAATGAGAACGAAGCCCGCCGCCAGGATGAAGTTGTAGGGAACGCGCCCGATCTCCCAGAAGCGCACGGCGCTGGAAATGTCCTCACGCGTAATCGGCATGGCGCGTCCTTCACCATAGACGGACAGGCGCGTCTTCTGTCCGAACAATGTGGAGATGTCGGGGCGGCGTTCAACGACCTGCGCGTCCGGCGCGGCAAGTCGCAAAGAGGCGTATCGCCGCCGCCCCCTCTCCGCCTTCACGACGAAGAGGGTTTGGCGCGGCTTTCGCCTATTCCAGGCCGAGCTTGGCTTTGAGGATTTCGTTGACCGCCTTCGGATTGGCCTTGCCGCCCGAAGCTTTCATCACCTCTCCGACCCACCAGCCCAACGCTTTGGGCTTGGCTTTGACCTGTTCGACCTGATCGGGATTGGCCGCGATGAGGTCATCGATGATGGCTTCGATCGCGCCGGTGTCCGTGACCTGTTTGAGGCCTTCGCGCTCGACGATGTCGGCGGCGGCGTCTCCGGTCTCGAACATCTTTTCAAAGACGTCCTTGGCGATGCGGCCGGAAATCGTGTCGTCCTCGATCAAGTCGATAAGCCCGCCCAGCGCCGCGGCCGAGACCGGACTGTCGGCAAGCTCGACGCCTGCCTTGTTCAGCGCGCCGAACAATTCCTGGCTGACCCAGTTGGCCGCGCGCTTGGCGTCGCGGCCTTTGGCGACAGTCTCGAAATAATCCGCACGCTCCTTGTCTGCTGACAAGACGGCGGCGTCATAATCCGAAAGCCCAAGCTCGGAGACGAAGCGCGCGCGCTTTTCATCCGGCAGTTCGGGCAAGGTCGCCTTGATGTCCTCGATCCAAGCCGGTTCGAGTTCCAGCGGCAACAGGTCCGGGTCCGGAAAATAGCGATAATCATGCGCTTCTTCCTTGGAGCGCATGGAGCGGGTTTCGCCCTTCACGGAATCAAACAGCCGCGTTTCCT
>JAUIEH010000233.1 GCA_030428405.1 Alphaproteobacteria bacterium | reverse complement strand
GGGAGCGCGCACAATGGATCGCCGACGCTTTGGCCGCGCTGCCGGAGCCGATGCCGTTTGAGGAAAACGCAGAGGTTCCGGTGCTTGGCGCGCCGTGCCGGCTTATCCGCAGCCGCGACCGCGGCGTCTGGAGCTTCGAACCCGGTCCGCCCGCAGTTCTCGACGCGCCGTCATTGCCTGATGCCTACGCAGGTCGCGTGAAGCGTGCGCTTACGGCCATGGCGCGCAAGGAACTCGTCGAGCGTTCCCACCGCTACGCCGATCATATCGACGTAACGATCAAGCGCATCACCGTCAGAGACACGCGCTCGCGCTGGGGATCGTGCGCGCCGGACGGCTCGTTGAATTTCTCCTGGCGGTTGATTTGCGCCCCCATCGAAGTGCTCGACTATGTGGCGGCGCACGAAGTCGCACATCTCGTCGAGGCCAATCACGGGCCCCGCTTCTGGCGTCTGGTAGAGCGATTGTTCGGCGACCATGACGCAGAGCGCGAGTGGCTGCGCGCCCATGGTCCCGGCCTGCACGCCGTCGGCGCGGCGCGCTAATTCGTCGAGCTTTGGGGTTCCAGCAACGCGTCGAGCAGCGCATCGAGCGCGTCGCGGTCGAGTTCGCGCGGCTCCGTCATCGTTTCCACGCCGCCTTCATCGGACGCCTCAGGCTCTGAGGGCGGCGGCGCGGCGCGTTCTGGCGACGGCCGACGCACTGGCGGCGCCGGCGGCGGTTCGCGCGTAGCCACAGCACGGGTGCGCGCTGGCCGGTCGAGCGGACGGATGGGCGCGCCATCGAGCGCCGTGATCATGAACTCACGCCAGACCCGCGCCGGCAGCGCGCCGCCGGTCAGCCGGTCCATCGGCGCGAAATCGTCAGCGCCGATCCAGACGCCGGCGGCGAAGCCCGGGACATAGCCGATGAACCAGGCGTCGCGGAAATCATTGGTCGTGCCGGTCTTGCCGCCCGCTTCGCGGTCAGGCAGATGCGCTGCGCGGCCCGTGCCGCCCTCAACCACGCTTGCGAGCATGTCGTTCATGAGCCGGCGCGCCCGGTCGGACAGGACGCGTTCAAATTCGGGCGCTTCGCGCTCCCAGACGATCTCGCCATTGATACGCCGTATACGCAATATGCCGTATGGTTCGACGGCGTAGCCGCCATTCGCGAACGGCGCATAAGCCGCTGTCAGCTCCTCCAGCGTCACCTCATGCGAGCCGAGCGCCATGGAGCGCGTCGGCTCTATGTCGGAGCGCATTCCCATGCGGCGCGCCAGACGCGCCACGCGGTCGCGGCCGACCTCTTCGGCCACCCGGACGGCGACGGTGTTGATGGAGCGCGCAAACGCATCGCGCAGCGTCATGTCGCCGGCGAACTCCTGATCGTAATTGGCGGGCGACCAGTCGCCCAGGCTGATGGGCGCGTCGGTGCGCACGTCCCAGGGCGCGAGCCCTGCTTCGAATGCTGCGGCGTATACGAATGCTTTAAAGGCCGAACCGGGCTGGCGGCGCGCCTGAGTGGCGCGGTTGAACTGGCTGGCGGCGTAGTCGCGCCCGCCGACCATGGCGCGCACGGCGCCGTCGCCCTCCATGGCGATCAGAGCGACTTCCTGAGCGCCGCGCGCGCGCGCTTCTTCATTGATGAGTTCGGCGGCGGCGTGTTCGGCGGCCGCTTGCATGTCGAGGTCGAGCGTCGTTTCGACGATGATGGCGCTTTCGCCAGCGGTCTGAAAATCACGCGCAAACGGAGCAATCCAGTCGATATAGTGACCCGCCAGGCCCGGATCGGCGCTCAGGCGCACGGCGACGGGTTCGTTGAGAGCGGCGTCGCGCTCGGCCTGCGTGATGCGTCCGGTCTCAACCATCAGGTCAAGGACGACCATGGCGCGGTCTGCGGCTCGCGTGGAGTCGTTGGTGGGGCTGTAGCGCGAAGGCGCCTTCAACAGGCCGGCGAGAATGGCGGCTTCGGCGAGCGAGACATCGGCGGCCGAGCGACCGAAATAGCGCTGTGCGGCCGCCTCGATGCCCCAAGCGCCGGCGCCGAAATAGACATTGTTGAGATACATCTCCAGGATTTCGCTCTTGGAGTATCGCGTCTCCAGCCAGAGCGCGAGCACGGCCTCCTGAAACTTGCGCGACACCGTGCGCTGATTGTCCAGAAACAGATTTTTCGCGAGCTGCTGCGTGATGGTCGAGCCGCCCTGCACGACACGGCCCGCGCGCACATTGGCGAACGCCGCGCGCATCAACCCGATCGGGTCGAGGCCAGGATGGTCGTAGAACCGGCGGTCTTCCACCGCGAGCACGGCGTCGATCAGATAAGGCGGAAGATCCTCGATCTCGATCGGCGGCGCGACGACGGGTCCGCGCCGCGCGATTTCACGGCCCTGGGCGTCGAGATAGACGACGCTCGGCCGCGAGGGCGAGGCCGAGACGGTCTCAAGGTCCGGAATCTCGGCGACCACGCCGAGCGTGGCGATCATCAGCGCGCCGGCGCTGGTCATCGCCAGAGCGCCGCACCAGAGGAACAGTCCGAACGCGCGATGTGCGGCGCGCCGCCAAAGAGGCGGTTTGTCAGGACGGCCGTGCTCTCGCGACGTTGGCGACGCCGGTTTCGACGCACGGACGCGCTCCGCTGCGAGGCTTTCCCCGCGCGGCGCAACCCGGCGAATATCGTCACCGCCGTCAATGTCGCGGCGATCGACCGCCATGGCGTCCTCGTTTTAAGGCGTGGACGCTAAGTTTCGCTCATCGCGGTTAAAACGCTGATAACCGCAAAGGCGACCGCTTGCGCGCCGTAAATGTTGATCAACGTCGCGCAACAAGAGCTTAATGCCCTACGATGAGCCTTTCGCAGTCACTCCCGTTCACCGGATTTCCCCGCATGGACCGCATTCGCTCTGTAAGCCGCATCATGCGTTTCGCGTGCCTGATCGCAGCGGCGCTGCTGCCGATCGCGCTTGCAGCGCTCTGGCTGACGCCCGGCTCTAGCCCCGTGTTCGACGGCATCGACTCAGCGACCGTCACCGAGAATCTGACATTCTTGAAGCGGGCTCTGGTGTTTGCGCTGGCCCTCATTCCGACCGCGCTCGCCGTCATGGCGTTGTTGCGCCTGTCGCGCGTGTTCGCGGGTTACGCAGCGGGTCGGGTGTTTACGCAGGACGCGATTGACGGACTGCGCGCAACGGCGTGGTTTGCTGTCTGGGCGACGGCGGCTCGCATCGCCGTGACGCCGCTGGTCTCGGTCGCGCTCACCTATGACAACGCGCCGGGACAGCGCATGGTCACGCTGGCCATCTCGTCGGACAATATTTTCGGCTTCGTGTTCGCGCTCACATTGCTGGTCATCGCCTGGGTGATGAGCGAAGCGCGGCGAATCGCCGATGATCTCAATCAAATCGTCTAAGGCCTGCGCATGCCGATCATCGTGACATTGGACGTCATGCTCGCCCGCCGCAAAATGAAGGCGAAGGATCTCGCCGCGGAAGTGGGCATCACCGAGCAGAACCTGTCGCTCCTGCGCACAGGCAAGGTGAAGGGCGTGCGTTTTTCCACGCTGGCGAAGATCTGCAGATCGCTGGAATGCTCTCCCGGCGAAATACTCGACTATGAACCCGGCGCCGAGCCGGAAGAATAACTACATATTTTTCAATGGGCTGAGCCCATATCCTGACATGAACCCGGCATTAATAGGCGAACCAGCTTTGGTTCAGAGCCGCTCTGACATCCTGCGCCTCGATCGGAAATCGAAACGCAATGGAGACAGAGATGATGATCGCCAAAGCAAGTTCCGCCCTCGCAGCAATCGCTGGCGCCGCCGTTCTCTTTTCGGCTCCTGCGTCTGCGCAAAGCACCGACCTCTCGGTTCGACTGAACCTGAATGATGGTCGCATCGAGCTGGCGCAATACGGCCCGAACCGGGGCTATCACGGTCCGCGTCGCGGCTATGTCCGCGAATTGTCGCCGCGTCAGGTTCGCTTCCAGCTGCGCGAGCGTGGTTTCCGCGGCATCCGCTTCCTTCGTGAAGGCCGCCGGGCCTATCTGTTTGAAGCCTTCGGCCGCCGCGGCAATCTGGTTCGCGTCCGGGTGAACAAGTTCAACGGGTACATCATGAACGTTGAGCGCATCGGAGACCGTCGCGGTCGCGGCCGCGGACACGGTCGGGGCTATCGCTCCCGCTACTAAGCGATGAAATGTCCTGACGGACGATTTGAGGAAACGCCGGTCTTGCAGGGCCGGCGTTTTTTCTTGCTCACCGCGCCGCGCCGATGAACGCAGGATGAACGGCGCGCGCTCCGCTTGTTCATACGTCGTTACCTATGTTGGACTTCAACGAATTCCGTTTCCGGAGAATGAAATGACCCGCGTACAGCTCCTCCTCGCCTCCGTATTCGCCGGCGCAGCATTACTGTCGGCGCCCAGCTTCGCATACGAAGCGGGACCGGACGGCGTAAAGCAGCGCGACGGGCGAGACGGCGCGGCTCGTCCCGGCGGTCGCGGCGACGGCGTCGCGGCCGGACGCGCCGCGGCTATCGAGCGCGCTGCCAATAATGCGGCTCCTCCGCCACCGCCTCCCCCGCCCCCGGCGGCGCGCGGCAATAGAGGCGGCGGCGGCGCAGGCGCAGGCCCGCGCGGCGGAAATCGAGGCGGCGCAGGCGCCGGACCGCGCGGCGGAAATCGCGGCGGCGGCGCAGCGCCCAGCGGCGGTGGAAACCGCGGCGGCGCCGGAGCCGGACCGCGCGGCGGAAATCGCGGCGGCGGCGCAGCGCCCAGTGGCGGTGGAAACCGCGGCGGCGCCGGAGCCGGACCACGCGGCGGTAATCGCGGCGGTGATGGCGCACGCAGCGGTCGCGGCGGCTCAGCCGGAGGCGGCTTGCGCGGCGGACCGTCCGAGGGCGGACGTGGCGCGCGTCGCGGCAATCGTGGCGGCGGCGACGGATATCGCGCCCGCGGCGGCAACGGCGGCGGCGACTGGAACCGTCACGACGGCCGGCGCGGAGGAAGAAATTTTGACCGCCGACGCGATCACGACGGATATCGCGACCGAAATCGCGGCGGACGTCACGGCGGCCATCATCGACGCCGGCGCGACAATGACGTGCATTTCGACTTCGGCGTCCTGTTTGCGCCCGACTACGGTTATGACCGCGGCTACTA
>JAUIEH010000232.1 GCA_030428405.1 Alphaproteobacteria bacterium | reverse complement strand
ACGCAGCGCCTGGCTGGCGGCGGCGCGCAGTGCGCGCGCATCAAGCGTGCCGCCGCGTTCGTCAGGGTGGAAGGTCAAGCCGGTCAGCTTGCCGACATAATGGCCTTCGACAGTGACTTCGCCCTTCGCCGACACGGCGGCGACCAGGTCGACATTCTCGCGCAGCCCGCGCACCAGCGCGCTCGTGCGGCGATCGACAAAGCGCTTGGCGAGGGCTTCGTGCAGAGCGTCGGACAAGCGGTCTTCGACATCGCGGGTGACGCCGCGCCAGTGATCCGGGTCATCCACCCAGTCGGCGCGATTGGCGACATAGGTCCAGGTGCGCATATGCGCGAGGCGCGAGGCGAGCGCGTCGACGTCATCGCCCTCGGGCTTGTCCAGTCGCTGCACATGCGCGCCGATCCAGTCGATCGGAATGACGCCGCGTGGGCCGAGCAGATGCGCTGCAATCGAACGCACGAGCGCGACATGCTGGTCGATCGTCACTTTGCGGAAGTCCGGCAGTTGGCATGCGGACCAAAGCCGCTCGACAGCATCGGACCCCTGGGCGTGCGCAGCGATCTCTTTGTCCTGGCGCAGCGTGTCGAGCGCGATCTCGTCGACGGTCTCGCGTGAGCGCTGCAAGGTCGGGTCCGGCGCGGGCAGCGCCAGCGTCCTCCGCAGCGCCTCGATCGAGGCGAACGACAGACGGCTATTGCGCCATTGCAGCGTGCGCACCGGCTCGAACTCATGGGCTTCGATCATCGCCACGACATCGTCGGAAAGCGGGCGTGCATCGCCTGTGACGACGAACTCGCCATCCGTACGGAAACGGCCTGCGCGACCTGCGATTTGTGCGATTTCCTCAGGACGCAAGCCGCGCCGGCGCCTGCCGTCGAACTTGGTCAGGCTGGCGAAGGCGACGGTTTCGACGTCGAGATTTAGCCCCATGCCGATGGCGTCGGTGGCGACGAGAAAGTCGACCTCGCCGGACTGATAGAGCTCGACCTGCGCGTTGCGCGTGCGCGGAGAGAGCGCGCCCATGACGATGGCCGCGCCGCCGCGCTGGCGCTTGAGCAGCTCGGCGATGGCGTAGACCTGCTCGGCGGAGAAGGCGACGATGGCGGAGCGGCGCGGCAGCTTGGCGATCTTTTTCGCGCCGCCATAAGTCAGTTTGGAGAAGCGCTCGCGGCGCTCATGCTCGGCTTCGGGCGCGAGCTTGCGGATGAGCGGGCGCATGGTCTCTGCGCCGAGCAGCATCGTTTCCTCGCGACCGCGCGCGTTGAGTATGCGGTCGGTGAAGACATGGCCGCGCTCAAGGTCGGTGGCGAGCTGGATTTCATCGACCGCCACGAACGCGGACTCGCGCGAGACCGGCATGGCTTCGACCGTACACGCAAAATAGCGCGCGCCCGGCGGTGCGATCTTTTCCTCGCCGGTGAGCAGGGCCGCCGCGTTCGGCCCCTTCACGCTGACGATCTTGTCGTAGACCTCGCGCGCGAGCAGACGCAGCGGCAATCCGATCACGCCGGATTCGCGGCCGAGCATGCGTTCGATCGCAAGATGGGTCTTGCCGGTGTTTGTGGGCCCGAGCGCCGCTAGGACACGGCGCTCATCATTCGCAGACATCGCGCTTCACAAGATTGGACGTTTCTCGACGCCGCGCTAATCGCGCGCTTCGACGTCGTCGAGGGCCGCGGCGCTCTCCGCATCCGCGGGCTGGAAGTGCACGCGCTTGGCTTCAACGCGCATGCGCACCATTCCGTATTGCGCCTCCAATATCAGCGGCGGCGTCACGCCGCCCGGCAGATCGGCCGCCAGCCAGGCGTCGATCGGAATTTCGTAAGCGTCGGCGGATTCTTCCAGATCATCCGGGTCGAAGCCTGCGACCGGCTCGTAATAGATCCGGCAATGATAGGCAGGGCCGCGATAGCCGCGAATGCGGACCTCATCCATTTCGATGAACTCGAAGCGCAAATTGTAGCGCAGCCGAGAATCGAACACCGGCACGGAGCGATTGCACGGTTCCTCGCCGCCGGACATCGCGATCTCAACGAGCGTGGAGAGCGGGTCGAATGCTTCCAGGCGCTGTTCGGGCGTGGCGGGCGGATCTCCCCAGTCGCCGAACGGCGGATCGACCATGATGTCGATGTCCTCATTGCCGTAGTCCATCTCGATGCGGCGGTTTTTCCGGCCGTCATAGCCCTGATGCCAATAATCGCTCGGCACGAAGGCGCCGTTTTCATCGCGCACGCCCGAGCCGCCGGCTTCAAGGCGCGTGTCGCGGACCCAGTTCGCAAAGCCGGCCGTGCGGAACGCGCCGGTGTTCACATAGGCGTCGCCGGATATTTGCGTGGTGACTTCCGCCACCATGATCCGCATGCCCCAGAAATAGCCGAAATAGCGGACATGCAGCTCCATGGGCTCGTCCGCGCTGCTGGTCTCGGCCGTCGCCTCGGTCGCGACGGCGTCCGCCTCGACTTCATCCTGGGCGAGTGCCGGTGTAAGCGTCGCAAGAGCTGCGGATGCGACGGCGAATACGATGCTTCTCATCGCAAGGGACCTCCTGAGCGCGGCGGGGTTCGCGCGGGTCGACGCCACGACAAGACATAGGGCTCGCCGGGCGCGCGCGGCAATGCCGGGCAGCATCTGCGCGACGAATTGAGGTGAATTCTTGACGCGCGGTCTGTGCGCGCGTATGTCAGCCGCCTTTCGCGCTGCGGAGTTTCCGCGGCGGCTTTTGCGTTTGCCGCGATCAGCCGGACAAGCGCGTCAAGGAAACGGTAAGAGGCGAACATGGCGCGGCGCTGCGAATTGACCGGCGTAACGGTGATGACGGGCAATAATGTCAGCCACTCGAACCGCAAGACGCGGCGGCGTTTCTTGCCGAACCTGCAGCGCGTGACGCTGCATTCGGACGCCTTTGGCCGCGGCTTCAAGTTTCGCGTCACCGCTTCGGCCTTGCGTTCGGTCGACCGCGTCGGCGGTCTCGACGCCTTCCTCGCCAAGGCCAAGGAAGACGATCTCTCCGACAGCGCCCGCAAGCTGAAGCGCGATCTGCGCGCCAAGGCGGCTGAGACCGAAGCGCCTGCGACCGCTTGAAACGCGCTTCGTCCCGGTATTCCGAGGCGTTCTTTTTTCATCTCGACCTTTTCTGCGCCGTCTCGCGGCTTTCGCCGCACCGGCTGAGGCGTTAGCTTGCCTGCGCTTTTCGCGGGGGAGGACGCTTTGACCGGATCGCAGACGCGCACGCTGATTTTCGCCGGCCTAGCCGCATTGAGCGCCGCGGCGTGCGCGAGCACGCTCGGACGCGCGCCCGAAGCGGATCTGGTGCTCTATGGCGGCCTTGTGCGCACCGGCGATCCTGACAATCCCACCGCACAAGCCGTCGCCGCGCGCGATGGCGAAATCGTCTATGTCGGCGATGCTGAAGGCGCGCGCGCATTGGCCGGTCGCGGCACGCGCATGGTCGATGTCGACGGCGCGGCGATCTTTCCAGGTTTCACAGACGCCCACGTGCATCTCTTCGGCGTCGGGATGCGCGCGCGCACGCTGAATCTGGCAGATGTCGGCTCGATTGCGGAACTGGTCGACGCCGTCGAAATCGCCGTAGCGCAAGCCGATGACGGCGGCGTCGTCACCGGGCGCGGCTGGATTGAAGCGCGATGGCCGGAAGGTCGCTTTCCCACGCGCGACGACCTCGATGCGGTGTCGGGAGACACGCCCGTCGCGCTGGTGCGCGCGGACGGTCACGCGATGCTGCTCAACACCGCGGCCCTCGAACGCATCGCGCTCAGCGACGACGTCGCGGACCCATCGGGCGGACGCTATGAGCGCTTCGAGGACGGACGATTGACCGGTCTTCTGGTCGATGACGCCATGGAGCCGGCTGGCGTTTTGTTCGCAGCGCCGGAAGGCGAGGAGCGCGCGGACGTGCTGGCGGAGGGCGCAGCCTATATGGCTTCGCGCGGCTGGACCGGCATGCACAACATGTCCGTGGACCTGAACGACGCGGACCGCCTGGCCGCGCTCTCAGACGACGGACGGCTCGGACTGCGCGTCTATAACGCCGTTGATGTTTCTTTCGCGGACGCCTTGTTCGAAAGCGGTCCGCGCGGCTCGCGCAATGGCCGCATCATCACGCGCGCGGTGAAGATGTATATGGACGGCGCGCTCGGCTCGCGCGGCGCAGCGCTTGAGGCGCCGTATGCGGACGACCCGGAGAATACGGGACTGTTGCGCACTGAAGAGGCGGACGCCGCCGCGCTGTTCGACGCAGCGCTCGCACACGACATTCAGATCGCCGCGCACGCCATTGGCGATCGCGGCAACCTGCTTGCGCTGCACTGGATGCGACAGGCGTTCGAACGCGCAGGCGAGGTCAATGACCCGCGCTGGCGCATCGAGCATGCTCAGATCGTCGACCCCGCTGAAATCCGCTCATTCGTGGAGCTTGGCGTGATCGCTTCCATGCAGCCTTCGCATTTCGCGACCGACCAGTTCTTCGCGCCTGCGCGTCTGGGCGCGGAGCGTCTCGACGGCGCTTATGCCTGGCGCGAGATGCTGGATGCGGGCGTGGTCGTGGCCGGCGGTTCCGACGCGCCGGTCGAGCGCGGCGACCCCTTGCTTGAGTTCCACGCCGCCATTTCGCGCGCCGCTCCTGATGGCCGGCGCGCAGAGGCGTTCGACGCCTCCGGCGCGCTTGGGCGCGACGAGGCGTTGGCGCTGTTCACCAGCGCACCGGCCTTCGCCTCGTTTCAGGAAGACGCACTCGGCGTCATCGCTGTCGGACGGCGCGCCGATTTCTCGGTCTTCTCCGGCGATCTGATGACCGTGCCCGTCGACGAGATATTGAGCCTCGACGCCGTGATGACCGTGGTCGACGGCGAAGTCGTCTATGACGCGGCGGATTAGGCGGCTTCGAGCGAAACGCCTTCGCGCTCATTGTCCCAGATCATCGACGTGATCGACCAGTAGCCTGCGTCGTCGCGATAAAGCTGGATCGAGTTGACGCCGCGGCGTTCCGGCTCGCCGTCATCCGGTGCGTTGCGCGCCTCATACGCGCTCCAGACATGGGCGACATTGCCGAACACTTTGGTTTCGCGTCCGATCTCGATCTCGAAGAAATCGGTCGATGCGAAAAACGGCGTCGTGTCGGCCTGATAGCCG
>JAUIEH010000231.1 GCA_030428405.1 Alphaproteobacteria bacterium | reverse complement strand
ATTTCATGTCGCTTGCGTCTTAGCTTCTAATCCTCAGAGCACTTCGAGCACGCTTGCCACGAGCGGGTGGCGCACGATGTCGGCCTTATCCAGCGTGACCACGCCCGCGCCGTCGATATTTGAGAGCTTCTCAGCGATCGGAGCGAGGCCGGAGAGTTCCGGCAAGAGGTCGGTCTGGCAAGGATCGCCCGTGACCACCATGGTCGAATGCCAGCCCAGTCGCGTCAGACACATTTTGAGCTGGGAATAGGTGCAGTTTTGCGCCTCGTCCACGACCACGAAGGCGTTGTTCAGCGTGCGCCCGCGCATATAGGCGAGCGGCGCGATCTCGATGACGCCTTCGGCCAGAAGCGCCTTGATCTTCTTCGCCGACATGCGGTCTTGGAGCGCGTCATAGAGCGGGCGCAGATAAGGCGCGAGCTTGTCTTCCATCGAGCCGGGCAGGAAGCCGATTGATTCGCCGGCCTCGACGGCGGGACGGGAAAGCACGATGCGCCCGACCTGGCCGCTTTCGAGCGCTTCGACCGCCTTGGCGATGGCGAGATAGGTCTTGCCGGTGCCGGCGGGGCCAAGCGCCATGACCAGGGAATGCGCGTCGATGGCGTTCATCAGACGCTTCTGGCCAGCCGATCTCGGTTGAATGTTTTTGACGTAGCGCTGGTCTCGCGTGGCGTCTTCGGCTTCCGGCCGCCAGCGGCCGTCCATGGGAATAAGCTTCGTGATCTTCGGGTCTTGCGGCTGGAGTTCTGCGGAATATTGCTCAGTCATCATTGCACGGCGTCGAGCGGAACGTTTAGCCATTAAGGTCTCCTCGGGTCGCGCAACGGCATGGCGAAACCGCGAAGCGGCGCCAGTCCGTTACGCTGTTCGTAGACGGATGAGAATTTCTCGTCTGAGACAAGGGCGGCGTCGCCGGCCGGTCGGGCCCGCGAAGGGGGTGAAGGAGGCTGATAGCCGCCCTCACGAAGGCGCCCCGAAGATGTCGGTCCACAGACCGACGCGATCACGAAGGTTTTCGATCACGCTTGCGAAGCTAGGGCGTATTTCTTAACAGACCTTAACCGTGTGCGTTGCAAAACCGTCACGGGGCGCGGCCCTTCGGCCCAAAGCGCGATATATCCGCTGCAGCGCAGCGAACCGGACGGGGAAGACGAGACATGCCGCTATACGAACTTCACGGGAGCGCGCCGGAAACGCCGGGCGAGGGCAAATACTGGGTTGCGCCCAACGCCGCCGTCATCGGCAATGTCATCCTGAAGGAAGACGCAAGCGTCTGGTTTTCCGCCACCATTCGCGGCGACAACGATCCCATCACGGTGGGTGCGCGCTCTAATGTTCAGGACGGGTCCATTCTGCACACCGATCCGGGCTGTCCGCTGACCATCGGCGAGGACGTCACCATCGGCCATCGCGTCATGCTGCATGGCTGCACGATCGGCGACCGCTCCTTGATCGGCATCGGCGCGACGGTGCTCAACAACGCCAAGATCGGTCGCAACTGCCTTATCGGCGCCCATGCGCTGGTCACCGAAGGCAAGGAAATCCCCGACAATTCAATGGTGCTGGGCGCGCCCGCCAAGGTGATCAAGACATTCGGCCCGGAGATGGAGGAGATGTTCCTCGAATCGGCCAGGCACTATGTCGAGAACTGGAAGCGCTTCGCTTCCGATCTGCGCGAGATCCGGCCGGCGATGTTTTAGGGGCCTGTCGCGCTCGTCCGGGCGTTTGCGGCTAAGCGTCTTCGCGCAGCGCTCTGAGCGCTGCGTCCGATTCCTGGCCGAGATTGAACCAGGCCGCCCGGTCGCGCGAGGCGTCGATCGCGAAGAACACGTCATCCCCGCTCAGCACCTTGGTGACCGCGTTGCGGATCGATTCGACCGACGTCGCCGCCCGGCACATCCAGACCCCCCGCATCACGTGCTCCGTCGGACCGATCGAGCCTAAAATGCGCTCAACCAGCCTTTCGACCTCGGTTTCGACGTCCGCGATGACCAAAAACGTCGCCAGCTGGCCCTGACGCGGCGGCGGGGCAGCAGGCGGCGCGCCCGTCTGCGCCTCGTTTTCCTCGGTGAGGATGTCGCTCAGAACGGCGAGCGTGCGCGCTTCAACGAATTCGCCCTCGCGCTCGGTTGCGACCATGGAAAACGCACGCACGCGTCCTTCCGCGGCGAAGGCCCGCAAGCGTTCGCGCTGATAAGGGCCGAAAACCTCGTCGCCGATTTTGACGAACCAAGTTTCCGCTTCGGCGTCGAGCGGCATCGGAATACTCCTGATCTTGCGCTGTTTGCGCGAATTTTCACGCCTCTCTTCGCCCGAGTCGAGAGCGCGGCGAAGCTGCCTTCTCGCGCGCTGAGCGAATGCGGCGCGATGCTTGCTCCTATGGCGGCACGAAACGAGGAGCAGCCTCATGAGCGTGTCAGCACGAAACATCGTCGCCGCATTCGCCCTATGCGCGACGTTCGCCTTCGCAGCGCCGGCCTTCGCCACGCCGCCTTCGGGCTCGTCCTGCAACAATTGCGGCGGCGCGCGCCCGACGCCTCCGCCGCCGCCGACGTCGTGCAATGGCTGCGGCACAAGCCATATCGTCAATACGCCGAGCGTCGCGATCGCCGGTCCGTCCATTCATGTCGGCGGACCGAGCGTGCACACCTCGATCACGCATCATTCGCGCTCTGTGAGCCGGTCCTCGCGCAGCTACTCGTTCCGCGGCGGCGACACCTACATCTTCGGTCGCGGCGGGTCTTACTGCTGCGCCGACCAGAACCAGAGCTCGGTCGTCAACAATCTCACCGTTTACGACCGCGAGCTTCTTGAGCGCTCGGTCACTGAAATCGTCGCCGTGCGCGCGGTCTGCATTGACGAGCAGGGCCGGCCGAACCCGGCCTCGCGCCCTTCGCCGGATGAGCGCGTGCCTGACAATTTCAACGGCGAGATCTATCGCTGCATGGCCGGCACCTCGATGCAGGCCACGATCGGCGAGGTTTCAGCCGATGGCCCGAATTTCGACGGCGGCTCGACGATGACCTGTGCGGCCGGCGAAGCGCTGCGCTATGCGAACGGAGAGCTGCGCTGTGCGACCCAGGAGCCGCGCCGCAATTGCAACGAACGCTCGCTGCTGCGCCGCTATGGCCCGGGCGTCAAATATATCCGCATCACCCGCACCGAGACCTATGAGCGCGAAACCCCGGTTGAGACCGCGGCGACGACCATGGTGTTCGACGGCGGCGTCGGAGGGGTGTGCGGCGGCTGCTAAGCCGTTGCGGGACGCACGCTGACGCGGAAGGGCCGGTCGGAAACGACCGGCCCTTTTGCTGTTCAGGCGCGCTCATTCATGAGCCAGCCGAGTGCGATGGCCACGCCGGCGCCCCAGAACACCGCAGCGGCCGCTCCGATCTGGAGGTTCGGTTCGGCGCCGTAGAGCTGGGGGACGAAACCGAAGGCGAGCGCATCTAGAAACAGCGCGGCCATCGTCGCGATCGCGGCTGCGCGAAACGTCAAGGCGCGCGGCACGGCCAAAATCCTCCGCATCACCCATATGACGATCGCGGTGACCGGAATGACGCCGGCGTACAAGGCCGCCTGAGCCAGGCCGTCATAGACGCCGTGCGGGCCGAGCATTCTGAGCGTAAGCGCTGCAGCAAACCAAAGCGCTGCTCCCAGCGCCAACAGCGCAACGATGCGGACGAGGCCAAGCTCGCTCGAGCGTCGGGCCGTCAAAGCGGTCTCGGTGAGTGCGGTCATGAGCGTTCTCCCGTCGCGTCGGCTCATGCTCATCATTGCGGCGCGGGCGATCAATTACCTTGCGGGTAATGTCGAAGCGCCGTCTGCTTTCGCATGCGTAGCCACGCGGATGGGAGCTCCGTCGTGTCGGCGCGATGGTTCAGCGAGCAGGTCAAAGCGGCGGCGAAAGGCTATGCTCCGCCTAGGCCGCCCGACCGAGCGCCCATGTCTGCGCATACCCCAAACAAAAAAAAGACGCGGGTCCCGGAGACCCGCGCCAAGTTTGCTCGACTGTCGCTCAACAGCGACGGGGGATCAGCCGCCGGGGGTGCGGACTGAATAAGAGGCCGAGTTGCCGACCGCGACGGCGGAGCCGGCCGCGCCGCCGACCGGACCGCCAATGGTCATGGTCGTGGTCGCGCGCACCGGGCCGACGCTGGTCTGGCTGCTGCGGCCGTCAATCGAGGCTTCGCAGTAAGAACAGACCGAGCCGGTGACGGCGTTGCCGAAGGCCGCAGAGCTCGCAACGGCGACGCCGCCGTCATTGGAGCCGCGCGCATTGTTGAAGCTGGCGACAGCCTCAACGCCGCCGGCGGAGAAATTGTTCTGGTTCAGATCAACCGAGCCATAGCTGCGCGTGCCGAGCAGGGCCGAGTTGCCCATGGCCATAGCAGAGGATGAGCCCGAGCCGCCGAACTCCGACAAGGTCACGTAGCTCTCGCCGCGGACATAGCCGTTATTCTCTTGGTAGCCCTCAATGCTCGCCGGCGAGATCTCATTGCCGGCATAGATCGAGTTGCCCACCGCCGCCGCAGAGCCTGCGCCGTTATAGGCGTAACCCGAGGCCATCGAGGTCGAAGCGGTCGTGTCGACGACGCCGTTGCGCTGCACCGCTGCGAAATCAACCGAACCCGTGTTCGAGGTCGCCGTCAGCGTGTTGCCGGCCGCGGTCGATGAGGCGGCCAGAGCGGCTGCGTCATTGATGTCAGTGACCGTTTCCGCACTGAGCGCTGCGTTATTGTCCTGCTCGGCATAGCCATAGACGTCGCCATAGGTCGAAACCGCGCTGACCGCGTTGGCGACATTGGCCGCACTCGCCGAGGCGCCGCCGAACGATCCGCCAGTCAGGCTCGTCGAGGCTGCCGCGCTCGAGCCGGAAACGGTGTCCTGCTCGGAGAAGACATAAACGTCTCCATAGGGCGCTTCAGCGGCGAAGCCGTTGGCGAAGATGGTCGAGGCGGAGGCCGCGATGTCGGCGGTTTCCGCCGTCAGTGCAGCCGTTGCCGTCGCCGTGCCGTCAAAGGTCTGGCCGTTCTCGGCGTGAACGCGTCCGGCGTCATTGGCGGCGTCAGCGGAGTTGCCGAGCGCTGCCGCGCTGGCCGTGGCTTCGCCGGCGGCGACGACGTCCACCGCAGTGGAGCCGTCAACCGAGCCGATGAAATTCTGG
>JAUIEH010000230.1 GCA_030428405.1 Alphaproteobacteria bacterium | reverse complement strand
TATCGGGATCAAGCCGGGCGATGACCTGACCGGCCTCGACGCGGTCATTGTAATCGACGAGCACTTCGGAGACTTCGCCCGAAAGCTGAGAGCCGATTTCGACCGTGCCGACGGGCTCCAGCCGGCCTGTCGCGGAAACCGCGCGCACCACGTCGCCGCGGTCGATGACGCTGAACCGGTATTCCGACTGCTCGCTCGCATCGCCGGCCGCGAAGACGCGCCAGGCGAGAACGGCTGCGACGATGACCGCCGCGATGATGATCCAACGCCTCATACGAACTCCATGCGGCGCAGCCAAACACTGAGCCGCGCCATTCGAGCATGAGCCTGCAACATCCTGGATGAACCCAGGCTGAGCGTCATCTCGTCATTATTCGAACGGCTTAAGAGGCGGAATCCGTCGCCAGGCGCTTAATCAGGCGCTCCATAAAGGCTGCGCCTTCGTGCAGCTGCGATATGGCGATGAACTCATCAGGCTGATGAGCCTGCTCGATCGAGCCGGGACCGCACAGAACAGTCGAATAGCCCGCCTGCTGGAACTGACCGGCTTCCGCGCCGAAAGACACGGCGCGGCGCGCATTGTCCCCGGTGAGCGCGCGTGCGAGGCGCTCGGCCTCCCCGTCCGCCTCCGGAGCAAGCGGGGGAACGCGCGAGAGCCGCTTGATCGTGATGCGTGCGCCGGGCGCGCGCGCCTTCATGTCGGCTTCCACTTCGGCGGCCTTGTCGCGCAAGCGCTGCTCGATGGCGTCGATATCATCCCACGGCGCCGGGCGCAGAAGGCTCGCAAAGCAGGCTTCCTTGGCGAGAATATTGAGCGCTGTGCCGCCGTGCATTTCGCCAATGGTCAGCGTGCCGAAGGCCGGCTCGAACGGTGAGTCGCTCGGCGCGGCGGCGCGCATTTCCTCGCCGATCTCGACGAGCAAGGACATTAGCGGCACGGCCGCCGTGACCGCGCAGGCGCCGTTGTCAACGAGGCTGGAATGGGCTTCAGCGCCACGCAGCGACACTTCGAAGGACAAAAGCCCCTTATGCGCGGTGACGACTTTCATTTCTGTCGGCTCACCGACAATCACCGCGTTGACGCCATTGGTCCGTGCGACGATTTCATCGATCAGATCCGGCGCGCCGAGACAGCCGATCTCTTCATCATAGGTGAAGGCGAAATGCACCGGCCGGCTTAGTCCGGCGGCGGCGAATTCCGGGGCCGCCGCGAGCGCGCAAGCGAGAAACCCCTTCATATCGCAGGTTCCGCGCCCGTAGAGCTTGCCGTCGCGCTCCGTCACGGCCCAGGGATCGCTCGACCAGTCCTGACCGTCGACCGGCACCACGTCGGTATGGCCCGACAACAAGACGCCGCCGGGCGCGTCCGGGCCGATGACGGCGTGGAGATTGGCCTTGGAGCGGTCCTCATTCTCGACACGGAAGGTCTGCGCGCCGAGATTGCGCAGACGCTCCTCGACAAAATCGATCAGCGCGAGATTGGAGTTCCGCGACGTCGTATCGAACGCCACCAGTTCGCTCAGAAGCGATCGGGCGGTCCCGGCGAGTTCCGTCATGTTGCGTTCAAGCTCACCTCGCGGCCGTCACAAGGACCGGCTATTCCAGTTCGGCGCAGTCAACGCCCGGACGCACCGGACCGTCGAGCGGGCCGATCATGGCGACACGGAAGATCAAAGCCTCTTCCGGGCCGATGACGTCGCCGGCGCCGTTGGCGCCATAAGCGAGCGCGGGCGGAATGTGCAGCTCCCAGATATCGCCGGCGCGCATCATCTGCAGGGCCTCAACCCAGCCGGGGATCAAACGGTCGGACGGAAACGCTGCGGCTTCATCGCGCGCGCAAGAGGAGTCGAACTCGGAGCCGTCGGCGAGAATGCCGCGATAGTGCACGCAGACATATTGGCCCGGTTCCGGCGTGGCGCCGGCGGGGTCGCCGCTCGCGAGCACGGAATAGACCAGACCGCTCTCGGTGATGGTGACGTCGTCGCGCGCGCTCTGCGCTTCCATCCACGCGCCGCTGCGCGCGCGCGCGGCGGCGAAGCTGCGGCTTTCAAGCTCGGGCGCATCGGCCGTTCCGGCGGAAACGATGTCGCATACGTCCTGCGCGCCGGCATCCTGCGCTGCGGACGGCGCAGCCAGCGCGAAGCCCGCGCAGACGGCCGCACCAATGGCGGCGACGTGAGATTTCTTCATCGAGGTCTCCCTTCGGGTGAGCCGTGGTCTTAGCGGTGATTTGAAGCCTTGGCGAGCGCGCGAAGCCGTGCGGGCTCGCCGCTCAATCCATCAGACGTGCGCGGGGAAAGCCTGCTTCCTGCAGGCGCTTGATGACGTCGCGCATGACCGATTCGTGGTCGGTCTCGATGACCAGGTCGATGACCGTGTCCTTGGCGGGCGCATCGAGCGCGAGGCGGTCATGCATGACGTCCATCACATTGGCGTTCATCGCGTGCAGGATCGTCGTGATTTCCGCGAGCCGGCCGGGACGGTCGACGCATTGCACGCGCACGCGGGCTCTGCGCCGTACACGCACGAGGTGACGCGCGAGCACCTGGCCTAGCAGCCTTGCATCAATATTGCCGCCGCAGACGATGACGCCGACGCGCGCATCGGCGAAACGCCGCGAATGCTGCAACAGCGCGGCGACGCCCGCAGCGCCGGCGCCTTCCGCGACCGACTTCTCGCCCATCGCCAGAGCGACGACCGCCTCTTCGATCTGGGCTTCTTCGACGAGCAGGACGTCTTCCGCCTTCATGCGGGGACGGATGATAGACAGGGGCGCGCCGCCCGGCGATTTGATCGCGATGCCCTCAGCGATGGTGCCGCCGCCGACCTTGCGCCCGCCCATATCGAGCTCATTGCGCAACGACGGATACATTTCCGTCTCGACACCGATGACTTTCGGCCCGGCGCCGTTCTTCTTCGTGAAGCCTTCGACCGCGAGCAGCGCGCCCGCGATCAGCCCGCCGCCGCCAACCGGCACGATGAGATAATCAAGCTCCGGGGCGTCCTCCAGCAGCTCCAGCGTCGCCGTGCCTTGCCCGGCGATGACGGCGGGGTTGTCGAAGGCGTGGATGAGCGCGCGGCCCTCTTCGGCTTCGATGCGGCGCGCCTCGGCCATGGAGTCGTCGAAGACATCGCCTGCGAGCACGATTTCAGCGCCAAAGCGGCGCGTGCCTTCGACCTTCACATGCGGGGTGCCGACCGGCATGACGATCTTGGCCGACACGCCGCAGCGGCGCGCATGATAAGCCAGCGCCTGGGCGTGATTGCCGGCCGAAGCCGCAACGACGCCGGCTTCGGCCTGCTCCGGCGGCAGGGTCAGGATCGCGTTGAGCGCGCCGCGCTCCTTGAACGAGCCCGCATAATGATGGTTTTCCAGCTTCAGCCAGACGGCGGATGCGCTGGTGCGATCGGCCAGCGTGATTGATGCGCGCGTGGGCGTGCGCGGCAATTGGCCGGCGGCGCGTTCGCGCGCTTCCAGCACCGCTTCAAATGTGAGAGGCGCGGCCTCGACGGATAGAGTCATTTATTGGGCTCCGCAGGGTTGCGAAGCTAGCCGTGTGCGCGGTTCGGTTCAATGCGAGTCGCTGCGGTGCTCGGCGAGCCCGCGCATCAGGTCGAAGCGGCGCATCGCCTTGCCGGGCCACGCAGAAACGCGGCCGAGCGGCAGGCGCTCAAAGGCGTTGCGAATGGCGTATTGCATCGAGCGCAGCGAGGTCGAAAGTCCGGGCTTGCCGACAAAGCCCGCGCCGACTTCGCGCGCGCGTGTGGCCAGCTCTGACTTGAAGCGATAGTCGCCCGCGCCGAGGTCGAGCTGCTTGGCGCCGAAGCTCTCCATGCTCTGCAGAATGTCGCCGAACAGCACGAGGCCGGGCGACTGCTCGTGGAATTCGTCGTCATGCGCGATGAACCAGCAATGCAGGACTTGATTGGAGCGCAGACAGAAATTCGCCGCCGCCAGCCGGTCGCCCGCATGCAGCGTGAACAAGACGCCCTGGTAGTCGTCATCCTTGGCGTTGAAACTCTCGTTGACGACCGCGCGCGTCCAGCTCTCGGCGAACACGTCGGGCCGGTTGGTGCGCTCGAACTGCTGACGCTTCCAGTCTATCAGCGCGTCGAGATCTGCTTGCTCAGTTGAAAACGCCGTAAAGCGCAAATCGCCGAGCGCGCGCTCCATGCGCCGGCGTTTGGAGCGGATGCGCTTGAGCACGCTGGAGCCAGCGGCGCGCTTGGCGGCCGCATACGCGTCAAAGCCTTCGCCCAGACACGCTATCCAGGATGACGAGACCGCACGCTGCGCCTCGCCGAACGACTTTTGGCTGGTCAGCGCGTGCGTGAAGTCGAAGCGCCCCGCGCCGATCTGCGCGACGACTTCGTCAGCGTCCATTTCCGCACCCTCGGCGCAGATGAAGCCCTGATAATCGCTCAGCGCCCCGCCCATGGGCAAAAGCGCCACGCGCGAGGCGCATTGATACGGCAAGAAGCCGACGACTTCAGCGCCGTCGGAAATCACCGCCACGCGCGCATCGCCGCGCTGGCGGGCGATGACGTCGCTCCAGCCTGTCGTGAAATAGGGATTGGCGAGTTCAGCGTTGCCGGCGCGCAGGTCCGCCCACAGCGCGCGTTCGCTCGCACCCAGATCCTGCGGCTTGACGACTTCGACTTTCATTGCACCCGGCCCAGCGTCAGCGCGTGAGGCTCAAGTCATTACGCGCTGACGTTTACGATCTGGTTGAGCGTTGCAAAATTTGTGCGCGCCCAGCCTTCAGACCGGCCTAGTCCTGTTCCGGCGTCGGCAGAATTTCAATCCTGTAAGCCAGTTCCGGCTGCATTTGTTCCGCCGCAATCGCGACCAGCTCTTCCGGCGTGATCGAGCTGTAATGCTCGGTTGCAAGCCGGTGTCGCTCGAGCTCCTCGGGCATGGTCTGCGCGACCGAGACCAGTCGCAGCCAATATTCGTTCTGCTCGAGATTTTCCTCGATCTGCTCCAAAATCGGACGCCGGGCGCGATCGATTTCGTCCTCGCTGATGTCGCCCGCGACGATGGAGGCGACGATCTCGTCGACCACGGTGAACAGCGATGCGACGTCGTCCGGCTCAAGGTCGAGCGAAACGCCGATATAGCCGTAATCCGGGAAGGTCGAGGACGACAGGCTGAAAGCGGACGGCGAATAG
>JAUIEH010000229.1 GCA_030428405.1 Alphaproteobacteria bacterium | reverse complement strand
GTGCACGACGCAATGACGAGCATCGCCGCGACACACCCTCCGCGCAGTGTCATCAAGATATTCATTGTCGACATAGTTAATATTAAAACCGCCGATTGGTCCAGCGCGCCGCACGAGAATTTCATCGGCCTAGCGGCTCACGAATGTACGTCCCTACCCGCGCGTGGTCAGGCGCCGTTGACAGCTAGGACCAGCTTGGCAGCGAAAGTCGGAGACAACGAAGCGGAAGCCTCGACGCATAGGTATCCGGCACGAGGAGCCCGAGAACAGGCGCGCGGACCTGCGCGGAGGTGTGGCCGGCGGGCTCGGGCGTAGAGACTTGCGGGACTGGGACGCCCGTCCATCGCCAGCTTTACGCCTATGACTTCGCCGGCCGGCTGATCACCGAGACCGCCGAGCGCGGCGGTACAACGCGCACCGTCACCTACGGCTATGACGTCAACTCCAATCGCGTTTACGTGCAGTGGCCGGACGGTTATCTCGCGCTTTATCAATATGACGCGCTTGACCGGCTGACGGCCGTCCTCTCCGATCAGGACGGCGACGGAACATCATCCGACACCCTCGCCGCCTACGCCTATAGCTGGGGCCGGCTCACTGTCACCCGCCGCGGGGCCTCCGCCTCGGGACAAACGGGATATGCCGGCGCCGTCGCCTGGGCCTATCAGCCTGGACGGCGATCTTGTCGGCGAAGCCCATGTCGACGCCGCCGGCGCGGAGATCGTCACCTTCGCGCACGTCTATGACGGCGCGGGCCAGCTGACCAACTCCCAGGCCAGCGTCTCGGGCTGGCTCTATACGCCCCAGACCTCGCGCACCATTCGCTATGACGACGCCAATGCGCTCGACCGTTCGCCGGGCACATTGGCGGTCGATACTGGGCGTCACGATCAGCGCCAGCTCTGTCAGCGTCTGGCGATCATCGCAGGCCGACCGCGTTTCGTCACCAGACGACGATCGCTCTCCTCGCGCGACGCTGCGCTTGCGTACAATTCGAAACGCCGACACCCAGACGCCAATGCGGCGCAGCCCAAATCGCGGATGCGAACTCTGCAGGCCGAAGCGATTCAGAGCACCGAATATCCGCCCCCACCCTCTACGCTGCATCTACAAATTGTCGGCGTAGCGAGGAAGCGAGCGGATGAACAAGACCGCAAGACAAGAGTGGGAAAAAGGTTGGACCGTCGTGCTTGGCGCAGCCGTCGGATTCGCCAGCGGAATGTCGGTTCTTTCTTTCGCGTCGAGCGTCTTCGTCGAGCCTCTGCAGGAGGCGTTCGGATGGTCGCGCGGACAGATCGGCTTCTACCACTACGCAGGCCTTGCGGTCGCGTTCATGGCGCCGGTCATTGGTCGTTTGACCGACAGATTCGGCGTCCGCCTTATTGCGGCTAGCTGTCTAACGGCGGTCGGGCTTGTCTGGATCGCGCTCGCAAGCATGACCGGTTCGCTGTTCGTATTCTATGCCCTGTTCGGACTGTTTTACGTGGTCGGTCTGGGCACGACGGGCATGACTTTTACGCGCGCGGTCACCAGTTGGTTCGACAAGTCTCGCGGCCTCGCGCTCGCCTGCACCAATCTCGGGATGACAATCGTCGGCATGGCGCTGCCCGCCGTGCTCTATTTTGCAATCTCCCAATCAAACTGGCGCGCCGGGTTTCTCGTCCTGGCCGCGCTCGCGCTATTGGTCGGGCTGCCGGCGACGCTTTTATTGGTACGCGAACGACCCGCCTCTCCCGCAGACACGCATGATGCACAGATCAAGCCGAGCGCGTTTCTCACCGTGCTCGCCAACCGGAAAGTTCTGCTCGTCTGTTTCGCTGGCGCACTGACCTATGCGCCATTCGCCGGCGTCGTCAGTCAGCTCCACCCTCTGCTTACGGACGCCGAAATCGCGCCGAACGTCGCCGCCAATGTGCTCGGCATGCTCGCCGGGTCCGCCTTGATCGGCACAATGCTGGCTGGCTGGCTGGTCGATCGGATTTGGGCGCCTGCGGTCGGCTTCGTGTTTACGGCCGCTCCAATCATCGGCTGCGTCATCTTGTTGTCGCCGACATTGCATCCAGCATTCGCCGCTGTCGCCGTCATATTGCTGGGCATGGCTCAAGGCGCAGAGGTTCAGCTTATCGCCTATCTCATCGGGAAATATTTTCCGATGCGTGACTATTCGACAATTTTCGGCGTGTCGCTGTTCATCGTCGTCACTCTGGCGTCGACCGCAGCGATATTGTTCGGCTTCGCGCATGACTATTTCGGTCACTACCGATATGCGCTTATGGCTGCTGCAACCTGCTTCGGCTTCGCTGCGGGATTGTATCTCCTGCTTGGTCCCTATCCAAACCAGCGCGACGCTGAAGGCTGAGCGCGGAGCAAACGATCGCGCTTTGCTTTTTCCGCTTCGAGCTCCACGCCGTCGTTCATATTTGCGTGGCTTACGAGCGAAAGGTGCTCCGTGGCCGTTGCGTTCGGGCAGATCATGTCGATCACTGGCTTCCACTCGAACCCGAATGAATCGCCTTAGGCCGGGATGGGCCTTTGAATGTCGGCTGCTTTTGAGCCGACCTGAAAGAGCCACGTCGCTCGCTCCTGACGAAAATGCGCGGCCACTAGGAATTGGCCGCGCACTTCGTTGGTCTGAATTGTCGGCGCCGTCGCGACGCTCGACGTTACGGGCGCCTGAAGCGCCTCAGCCGGGAGCTAGAAATTGTAGCGCAGCTCCAAGCCGTATACGCGCGGCGGACCGAAAGAATGCACGGACAGTCCAAGTTCGGCGTCGAGCGCAACTGCTCCGTCCACGAGATATTCTTCGTCCGTCGCGTTGTCTACGAAGACCGCCAGATCAAATGCGCTGTCTGCGACATTCTCCCAATCGGCGCGCAAATTGAGCAGCGTATAGGGATCGGCGTGAGCCTGCGGTTCAACATTAATGTCGTCCACAAACGGCATCTCGCTTTGAGCGTAGATCGTAGCTGCTAGCGACAAGTCGCCGAGCCGTTCTTCGATTGGCAGGTGATAGCGCGCAATGAAGCTCCCGGCATGTTCTGCGACGCCGGCATAGCCGGTCGGCGCAAATGCGCCAAGCGCCGGGTCCGGCGTGATCTCAGCGTTCGTATAGGCGTAGTTCAGGCGCAGTTCGAGATCGTCGAACAACATGACGCCGCCCTGGAACTCCAGTCCGGAGACTGATCCGTCGCCTGCGTTGACCGTCAGCGTTTGCGTGACGTTGCCCGGAAGAACCGTCAGGAAATAGCGCTGGATTTGTTCGTACCAGCCATAATAGACGGCGACATTGGCGTCGAGTGAGACATTCGGTCCAGCGTCCCACCGCGTTCTGAAACCAAGTTCGACGTCGGTAAGTTCTTCACTGCCATATAGCGCATCGGCGGCATTGATGGCGGTCGCGTTGAAGCCGCCTGCCTTGAAACCGCGGCGCGTCGCTGCGTAAAGCAGCGTGTCTTCACCAACCTGCCAGTCGAGCGTCAGATTCCAGCTCCACCCGGAAAACTCCTCCGAGAGCGGCACCTGACAATCGGCGAAATTCAATGTGACGTCCCGGTCGCACGTGAACGGACCGTAGGGCGCCGACGTGCGTGTCGGCGTCGAGCCGTTCATGTTCACGGCGTTCTGTTCGTTGACGCTATAGCGCGCTCCAGCCGTGAGGCTGACGCCTTCCGCAATCGCCGACAGATCAATCGTCGTCTGGCCGAATACGCCGACATCTTCTTGCTCGACTGAGAACAGGTTCAAGTCATCCGAGCCGCCGCCAAAAACTTCGACCGCGGAAACGCGCAGTCCGAGCGGTTCCTCATGGATGTAGCTCGCCCCCACCAGCCAGGTGAACAGGTCAGTCTCGCCAAAGATATGGAATTCTTCCGACAGCTGGCTTCGGCCCGACAGCGCATTGTTCGGATTGAGCAAATGCGGGCCGGTGCGCTGATGCAGGATCGGAAGCGGAAAGCCGCCGAAATTCACCTGAAATCCGCTTTGATCCTCCTGATAGCCGATAATATTCCGTATCGTGACGTCACCAAAGTCCACTGTCGTCGTGTTCGCGGCGAAGAAATAGTCACGATCAAAAAACGGCGCGAATCCGGGCACCGACCAAGTGGTCCGATTTCCGTTCGCCTGTTGCTGGGCTAAAAATGCGTCAGCGCCGAAAAAGGCCGCCGCCGCGCCGGCAGCCGGCGCCGAGTAGATGATTTCTGAGTTGCCGTTTTGGCGAACTCGAAGTCCAGCGAATGTGAACTGCGTTTCGATGTTGTCGGTTGGCTCGAAGCGCAAGCCGACGCGCCAGGCATCGCGGTTTTGATCGTCAAGGTCGAGGCCCGTCGTCAAATCGTCCGTATAGCCATCTCTGCGCAAACGCGAACCGGCGATCCGAATCGCTGCGCGCTCACCGAGCGGTACGTTTATCGCGCCTTGCACTTCATTGAGCCCGAGATTGCCAAACCGGCCGAGCACGTGCCCTTCGAATTCGCCGATGACCGGCGCGGCTGGCGTGAACAATATTGCGCCGCCCGTCGTATTGCGGCCGAACAGCGTGCCTTGCGGGCCGCGGAGCACCTGGATCGAATTCATATCAAACAAAGAGGAGTTCGAACCAAAGATTGGGACGTCTGCGAAGTAACTGGTTACGCCCGGCAGAGCCGCACCGAAGGTTTGCCCCTGGCCGCGCAATTGAATTGGTGGATCCTCGCGCGACGCGACAATGCCGGTGAATGTCAGTCCGGGCACCGAGAACTGAAGATCACTGTTCGTGGTGATCGATTGGCGCGTAAGGTCGCCCTCGATGACCGCGATAGAAATCGGAACCTCGCTGACGCTTTCTTCGCGCCGTCGGGCGGTGACGACGATCCGTTCCCGGTCCGCACCATTCGCCGTCGGCGCGGCGTCATCCTGAGCGCCAGCGATCGCAGGCGCGCACAAGACCGTAGCTAATCCAGCCCCGGCCAAGAATAATTTCCGTTGTAAGAGCATGTCGCCTCCCCTCCTCATCAAGGGGCCAGCTTGGTTACACGCACGACGCCCTTAACGGTGTAAAGCGACACTAGACGTTTCCGCCGCCGAACGCCGCATCTCGTGCAGCAACAATTCGCAACATCACGATTGCGATGAAATCGGTCGAAGCATTAACGGTCCGGAAGTCGGCTTTCAAAGCCGGCGATCATCAGGCGCACACCCAGCCGGAAATCG